>NHGE01000027.1 GCA_002172375.1 Euryarchaeota archaeon TMED129
TGGAGATTTATTACCAGATGGGTGGGAAGTATCAAAAACTGAATTGGCCTTAACTTTAGGACTAGTTGATAATAATACATTGAGTGCGTTAGGTTCTCGTGGCCCAATGGACCCTAGAATGCCAGATTCTGATTTAGATGGTATTGATGATGGACAAGAAGATTTTGATGGAGATGGCTTGAATATCACTTATCTCAAAAACCGATACTGCCCTGGATGGGAAGATCCTCAGAATTCAGAGTGTCATATAGATCCATTTGGTAGTGGTGCTAGATTTTACAATGACTTAGCCAATTTCACAAACTATGAAGAATATCAAAATGGTACAAATCCTATTTTGACAGATTCAGATTTATGCGCAGACGGCTCTTGGTGTCCGGATGGTTGGTCTGATGGTTCAGAGGTTTATCACCAAGACCAGGATGGAGATGGAATGTGGTCAGGATGGGAATATTTCTTTGATTTTGATCCCTATGATGCATCCGATGCAGCAATAGACTCTGATGGAGATGGTTACATAAACAAATGTGAAAATAAATGGAATACTAATCCCAAAGATCCACTAAGTTTCCCTTCCCAAGGTGAACTTTGTGATAATTATGGTTAATAGTAATAATTTTATAATTATGGGTAGTTGATATATTTATGTCATGGTGGATACTTCCAACTACTGCTGATATAGGAATAAGAGCATTTTCGACATCTCCTTCTGATTTATTAAGAGAAGTCACCTTTGGACTACAGTCTATACAATTATCCGAAGAAGATAATGATCAAATAACTACTATCAATTGTCATTCGGGTCGATGGTCAGTACCACTTTTCGAATCCGATTTAGAGAGAGGTTTAGTACTATGGCTTGAAGAAGTACTTTTTTATGGTTCAATTGAGGATAAATGGTTGATAGATGCATCGTTTAAGATTTCTAGTAATTCAATAGATGCCCAAGTATCTTGGATAGATTCTAAATTACTTACAAGAGAAATTGAGATTAAAGCTGTAACTATGCATGAATTGATGTTTAAGGAAATATCTGATAATGAGGTAGTTGAAGGTATAGAAGGAGTTATTCCTGCCTTTGAAGGACCAGGATGGGCGGCACAAGTAGTTCTTGATGTATGAAAAAATTAAGACTCTATCCTTAGTATACTATTGCAGTTAGTACAGGGTATTCTTAGGGGNCTGACATTGGANTGAACTTGATTGGATTTTCCACAAGAAGGACATTTTACATGTGGNCCTCCTATTTTTTTACTTATTTTTTCAATTGTCCCTGAAGTAGGAGAGACTAGNGATATAGGGAAAACTAACAAAATACTGGTCGAAACAATTCCCAAGACAATCTGCATAGGTAAACCCATCCAATATATTGNAAAGGCTAAAGAACCTAGTACTAGAATCGTTACCATTGTTGGNACCCTAGCTCTTTTTTTGGTTAGAGCCATCCCAATCATAAGTGAAATTGATAGTGCTAATACAGACATCATAGCGGAAACCAATGGACTAAAAAAGAAAGAATCAGGAGGTGTAAATTCAATTCTAAATTCTTCCTCAGCATCAATATCTGAATTTTTTATAGAAATAACTTCCATAATAATCCATCTTCTTAATTCGTAGTCCATTTCATCTGCATATATNTCGCCTAGGCCTGTCAACATATTCGTTCTCATATTCATATCTAAGGAAATNTCATTCCAGTATTTTTCTGAAGAAGGTCTGACAAAGTTTTCTATGAGAAGTTGCCTTTGTCCATCTTGAACTTTGTATGAGGACTCAATCGTAATAATTATTTCTTCGGAACTAAACGCCCTTGTCTTTCCTAGATTTATGTCTATTTTGGTTGATAATAATTCTAATGGATCAACNCCAATTATTGATTCNATTTCTAGATATAGGCCATTTGAAAAGAAAGACTTCAAGTCAGATTTAGAACCAATTAAATGATTTTGTAATGCTAGTATTTCTGAATCATCTACTCTCCCATTATGCTTTTCTGAAGATTTAATTGAATCCGAATATGTATTCAAATTTTTCCACCAACTATTGGAATCTAAAGTACTGTTGCCAATGTTATCCAATCCCCACCTTATCCATTGTGACATTGAACCATCAAATTCTATTGAAACTTGACGCTCNACCAAATTACCTTTAAAAGTCGCATCAGTACTAATTTTTAATTCTGAATTACCGCTCCTCAAAGGCTCATTTTCTGGATACCAATCATTTGGCCCATCATCATCTCCTATCGTAATCTCATGAGTTTTATTTAATTCCAGTATCAACCCAGGTTGTGGTTTTAATTCAAAATCAAATCTAATAAAGCCATCTGAACTATCTGGTATTTCCCAAACAAAAGTAACTTCTACTCCTTCTTCTTTTGATATTGAAATAGGACTATCGCTTATTTCTATATTTTGAACTTTGGCATTACCNTCCGATNCNGACCACATCCTATCTTCAAANCCAGANTTAATGAGTACCGGGAAATATGCCAAATTACCCAAAACACTTGCATCTTTCATAATTATCTCTAATAGAGGAAGCTTTACTGTTATGTGGGCATTATAATCTTCAGAACCCCAAAGAAATTTCACTCCTGTATCGCCATCGCCGGGATTGGTAAATACTAAATTTTGAACATTTAATGTTATTTGAATTACGTCACCTTCTGATATAGTTCCTTGTCCGACATTGACTGGGATTTGTAATTCTCCCTGGCCAGTTAATAATACGTCTGGCATACCTAAAGTTCCTTGATATGTGTTTCCTCCAACCTTTACTTCTAATGTAGCGTTTAATGTAAAACTAACAGCCCCTTGTAATTCATAAGGTATTACAAAGTCCCATGTNCCATCTAAATATTCTCCTTCACTTCTCCAAGTAACTTCCCATGTNCCAATCTTTACCTCTCCTCCTATTGAGGACGTCACAATCTCTTCTGTTGGCTCATCTTCAAGATCAGAATAAAATGGAGATACTACTCCATCATCAGAATCTCCTAGTAAAAATAAATCAAACTCAGTCTGNGAACAACACTCCTCTGAATCTTGCCCATTANCTCCCATTGGCATTAGAATAATCATNATCAAAAGTAANGTCAAAAATAAAGCATNGCCCCGTTCACGACCAATCATCGGTTTGCTGATTGATATCATGTCCTTGAATGCGCCGCTTGCAAAACTAATTTAATGCCCTTTTTTTACATTTTTATTTTAATTATGTAACCAAACCATTTCCACTGGGCCCTCACTTGGTACTTTTTCTATTTTTACAAATCCAACCCTTTCTAATTGGTATACTGTTCCCTCTGAAATATTCTCTTTNTCTATTATTCCTTTGTGGATAAATATTTCTTCTTTATCTGGAACATACAATANCGCTTCTCTTGAATTATTTTTTATTATCCAATGTACAATTGGTCTTTTATCTATTATTTCAGTCGATTCAATTNTTGCTTTATTATTTTTAATTACNACACTCGCAAAATCCTTTAGTCTAATTTTTTTATCTAAATCAATTCTTTCAATANATATTGTTCTATTCTGATTATCTATCTTCCATTCTCTGTAGCCTTCAACTGAACCCTCTGGATGATTTGCTATTTTCAGNTTTATAGNATCTTTTTCTAACTTATTTAATTCCAATTCTACAGGGTCTCTGACAAAAGATCTGCGAGGGGTCGCTGAATCTATTTTTTTGACGTTAAACGACTCAATTGTTTGCATTGAAATTGATATATCCTTCTGTGTGAGTCCCAAATCAATCCAAAAATCACCGAGTGAATTAGAATTAAAACCTCTTCTTCTAAATGATTTTATTGTTGGTAATCTGATATCGTCCCACCCTGAATATTTGTCTAGCATTATTGAGTTTTTCATTCCCGAAGTTGAAAAACTTCCAAATTCAAATATTTTTACACGCCCCCAATATAGCGTTTCTGGATATTCCCATCCAAAATGTTCGTATAGTAATTTTTGTTTCCTTGTACTGTCCATCAAATCCTTTCCTCTGATTATATGNGTCACTCCTTGTTCATAATCTTCGATTGCACTTTGAAAATCTAATAGTGGCCAAACTTTGTATTTATCTCCAACACATGGATGTTCATTATGTTGAATCCTTAATGCAGGCCAGTCTCTCAAAGCAGGATTNGGGATNTCTAATGATGTTTTCACACGTACTACTGCTCCTCCTTCCTCCATTTCTCCACTAATCATTTTATTCCAATCATCTAAATTGTCTTGAATACTTCTTTCACGATAAGGACTTCCTTGTCCANTATCTCTTAATTTCTTGAATTCTTCTGAGCTGCATTTGCATACAAAACCAAATCCTTCTGAAATCATTTGTTCTGCATACTTCAAATATATTGGCATCCGNTCACTTGCTCTAATGACNACATCTGGCTTNTTTCCAGTAATCCATTCATAATCTTCTTCAATCCATTTGTANGCTTCTAAAAGAGGAGGTTTTACTTTAGTATCNGTATCATCAAATCTTAAGATTACTTTNCCTTCATATTTTTCAGCAAATTTAGCATTAATNACCACTCCTCTCGAATGACCAATTGTTAAAGGGCCATTTGGATTCGGTGCAAATCTAAGTACAACTCTGCCNTTTTCTGCATTTTTTAGTTCAGGAAGTCCTACTCTACGCACTTGTTTTTTCCTTATCAAGGCATCAGGATTTTCTTTGGCAAGTAATTTACGTATATATTCAGTTCCATTTTCTTTAGCCAAGCTATTTGCTTTTTCGACTTCTTTTTCAACATAATTTTTCAGTATTTTAGCCTGTTGCCGCAAATCTTTTCTTTCAGACATTATTCTACCTAATACNCTCCCAGCTTTGCCTTCTCCGTTATATTCAAGAGAATTTTGAAGAGCATATTTCCTAACTATATTTTCAATATCAGAGTCCCATTTGTGTTCTTCAGGCATATTATATCACACTCTCGTACATATCATACATTTCACCATTCTTATTTTGTCCATTCATCAAGTGACTTTTGTCCNATGCTCTTTCCTAACTCGTCCCTAATTGGTACAGGCTTGTTATGAGTCTGCANCCATTCTTCTTTCACCGTTTTCCAACTCCATCTTAATTCGCTATGTGGATACTTATCTACAATCATTTTTTTTACTGCATTTCTGGTTATTAAATCAGAAGGATATCCTGAACCTATTTCAAAATCTGTACTATCATTCAACTTTTCTATTTCGGAATCTCTCGTAACCTTCGCTANTATACTGGCCGCTGCAGTTACTAAGTCTATCTCGTCCATCTTGTGTTTTGATATAATTTCAGTTTGATTCCACCTATTCCCTAATACTTTCTTGATATTTTTGCCAAATCTCATTTCGTCCACATCACATGCATCAACATTGATATGTATTATTTTTTTTGAAAAACCAATTTCTTCAATGGCATTGGCAAATAATTTAACTTCTAACTGATTTAGATTACTTTTTCTCATCTCTCTATCTATTTCAGATGCAGAACATATTATTCTACTAATCTTCCATTTTCTCTTTTTGCAATTATTAATTATAGATTGAAAAATCTNCATTCTCTTTACTTTATTTATTTTTTTTGAATCCTTTACNCCTATCTCTTCTAATATTTTNATATCCATATTAGGAATCTTTACAGCAGANACAACCAAAGGNCCTATGACTGGNCCTCTGCCAGCTTCATCAACTCCAATAATGGTACTGTTCATGACTTTCTGTTGGGGTATTAATTATTGATTTATACTATTTATTGACTCAATATTACGAAGACTTAATGTCCATTNTAAGGNCTGTAGGGACATGTCTCCATTTTGGCCCTTTAAGAAAAAACCTCGCAAATCGCCCCTTAGAAAAAATGATTATACAGAAAATATTGTGGAATATGAAAGAAATATTACTTCGAAAAAAGATTCTAAGAATAAAGAAAATAGTCATTTAAAAAATAAAAAATTTCTAGATGCACTTAAAGTAATAGATCAAGAATCAAAAAATTAGTATTCATATCAATGGGTCCGATGCCACCTTATTCATTTCTTTAATATCGAATTCTCCTCCATGAATAGGTGTTTTTAATCCATATTTCTCACTTACATTAGGATCTATCTCTCCAAATTGCCCTATTTCAACTCCCTGGACAATTATTTTCGCTCCTCTACCAAGAAGCCAAGGGCCATTTTCTTCCTCTATTGGTTCAAATAATACCTCATCTATTCCTATTCCTAAATCTCTCATTATGGATTGCACATAACCTTTGGCCGCCGTAAATCCTCCTCCTACTTCAGCACACGACCAAGAAAATGCATAATTATTCTTTGAATCATTAACTACATGGCCTAGTTCATAAATTCGTTGTGGTAACTCCTGATGCCTGTTGGCAGATAAAATTTGTAATAAAGAAGGTAATATATATTGTCTGAGGATTGTGTGTTCTTGACTAATGGGGTTGGCTATGTTCGTGACCTTTCCTTTTGTCTTCCATCTAGTTCTCTCAAATTGATCGCGAACATTTGATAGAGTCAGACTTTGTACTTCTTGTAAGCCAAGTGCACGTAGACTTGCCCTAATCCTCCTATTCATTTGGGCTGATTTTAACGGTACTGAATCTAAGTGTATCGATGACATTTGTTCAGGTAGTTTTTCATATCCAAATCCTATTGCTATGTCTTCTACAATGTCTATCGGATGCATTATATCACTTCTCCATCTAGGCATAGAAACAACATGTTCTATCTCTCCAATTACGCAATCAGACCATCTTTCGGCTCTATTCGGCCCATTGGTTACAGTCCTAGACTCAATCAATTTTCCTCCCATTTTGGTTATCGAATTTTTAATTTGCGAATTATCCAATTCCATACCAAGTATTTTTTGAATTAATTTCTCTGGAACTCTGTAATTAATTGGCTCACCATTAGGTGTAATAATATTATTTTTATGGGAGAACACTATTTCTAGATTCTCAATAACTCCGCCCCTCTCTCCTAAGGCTAGGCAGATTAACAACAGGCATGCCTCACAAGACCTTTCGTCCCAGCCAGTAACATCAATAAAAAAATCTCTTGTTTCTGTTGTAACTGTAGTTTGTTCACCATTAATTATAGGTGGAAAAGAAATTACATTATCCTCAGAATCTAATATTATTGGAAAACTATCCACATCTTTCATGAGATGGGAATATTCAATTCCCTTTGGATGCCTATTTAGAATTTCTGCAATACTCATCTCAGCCTTCTCTGAAAGAGGAACAAATTTGAAAGAAGACTTGACTGTCTTAACTCTGAATGGCGGTTTTATTTTTGCTAAATCATGAACTCCTATTGAAGATAATTTTCTCTTCCTGCCTAGAGTTAAGTGTAATTTTTCCTGATGATCCATCAATGATTGTATGAATTTTTCTTTATCCTTGGTATTTTTTCCAGTTTTTACTCCTCTTACTATTGCTGACATTATTATTGGACGAACTTCCTCAAGGCTTTTATCGACATCTACAATATTCTCTCCTTTTTTGATATCCATAGATGCATCTTCTATCTTGTAATTCAAGAATGACCGTGATGCTTTTGCTAAAGTTTCATGGCTCAATAAATCTGGCCTATCAGGAAATACTTCTATATCTATATGTTCATCAT
>NHGE01000028.1 GCA_002172375.1 Euryarchaeota archaeon TMED129
CAAGTTATGTCCACTGATTTAACAGATGGAATGACTGCAACAGCATTGAATGGTGATGAATTATCTTTCACTGTTTCAGCAGATGCAGTTACTGTATCTGGTGCTACAGTTACTACTGCAGATGTAATGACATCGAATGGAGTAATTCATGTAATTGATACAGTACTAATGCCACCTGCCGATCCTCCAGTTATTCCTGAAGGCTGCGATTATTTAGTTGGAATTGACGATAGCGGGTATGCATTTGATCAGACTTCACTTGAGATTGCAGTTGGAGAAACTGTATGCTGGATGTGGACTGATTCATCAATGCCTCATAACGTTGCAGAAACAGCAAGTGCAGAAGACACAACAAGACTAGTTGGTGGATTATATAGTGGTCCAGCAGCTTCAACTGTTGATTACAGAGTAACTTTTGATGCCAACGAGACCTTTACTTACATCTGTGAACCACATGCCTCTATGAATATGAATGGAGTTGTAGTGGTAGGTACAGGAATAGAAGATGTTCCAGAACCAGTAGGAAAAGATACTGACGCTACTCCAGGATTTGGAGGAGCACTATTGGTATTAGCAGTAATGGGTGCTGTTTTAGTTACTACACAAAGAAGCAAGTTAGATTAAGTTAAGAATTTAACTTAACTTCTATCCAACCATCAAGTTCCCTTGCCATATGAATGGCAAGGGGACTTGGTCTACGGAGTTTGCCTACGATCTTACCATATTTTGGAATCAACGGAAATGGAGACCATTCTTTTACTTCTCCAGAGTTTAGATCGTATCTGGTTTGATGAAGTGGACATGTTACACAATCGTCTTTGATTTTACCACCATAGGGTAATGGCCAAGCCATGTGCCTGCATAAGGCATCTGTAGCTCGAACTCCCTGCTCATCTCTAAGTATCATTATGCTACGAAGCCCTATGTTTTTCATTTTCTTTTTACCTATTTTGAGCTTTACTGATTTCATAATACGATGCCAACCATCATCTTCTAACGGCATTCTCATAAATTAATCAAGAATATTTCAATTATAAATATCTTTCATTTCCTACTTTTCAAATATTCAGAGTTAAGGCGCACATTGAAGATGTATATGCATAGCGAATAGCATGGCAGAACCTCTAACTCTTACAGAAATTGAGAGGGGCGAAGAATCCTGTATTCTAAGATTTAGTGATGGAGAATCATTCCAAGTTGGTTACCTTGCCATACGCACTAGNTGTCAATGTGCAAAGTGTAAACCTAGACAAGAAAATGAGCAAAGGCGAATAGAATTTCATGAAGAAGTATCAAGGTTGATATTAGAAAAACCGATGGTTGAGCCAGTGGGACATTATGGAATAACTATGATTTGGCCAAGTGGATGTAGTAGTGGAATACACTCATTTTCTCATCTTAGGAATATTTCTGAGGATTTAGGAACTAAAATTTGATATTGCGAAGAAGTCAAATGTGAAAGACTCTGCCATAGCCCATCGAAGAATTGGTTAGCACCGTTCTCGATAGGTGATTTTATGACTAAAAACAGTCCAAAGGATTCCGAAAAGGACGAAGATTCTTGGCATCAATTTTCTAATGCCGGTTACTCATCAGCTTCCGCTGATTTTGATAATGAAGAAATTGGTGAACAACAGAATGCAGAAGAAGAATGGTTTGATGGAGATGATTTTGAGTTTGAAGGTAAAACAATAGACTGGAATTCGCCACCTTGCCCAACTCCATTAGGAATAGCCCATGTGATAAAAATTGGAACATGTGACCATTGTCTTAAACGCGTTTCTGGTAAAAAAGAAATGTCAGGTGAAGAAATAAGAAATGAAGCGTTCACTAGAGATACTTCTTTGGAGTCTTCATTTAATCAAGAATTATGTCCACTCTGTGAGAACCTATTCGATGATGTCGATAATATAGTTGAGAGAATAATTGAGAAAATAGATAATTTAGAATATTCCACTGTACAGATAGGCATTCATTTACCAAAAGATCTAATTCAAGAGTCACATGAAATCACTTCTAGACATGGAGCATCCCAATCTATGCCTCTGAAAAATTCAATGGTTTTAGCAATCCAAAATAAAATTAATCATAGCTTGGGAACAGATATCAATTTTGTAAAAGATAGACCTGATATTATGATTCTCGTTGATGGATTGACACTTAGAGTTGATGTCGATGTTAGGCCAATTTACTTTTATGGCAGGTATAGAAAGCTAAGCCGAGAAATACCTCAAACACGTTGGCCTTGCAGAGCTTGCAAAGGAAGATACAATGGCTGCGAATCTTGTGAAGGAACAGGACTTCAGTATATTGATTCAGTACAAGATCTAGTTGGAGAACCATTAAGGCATACTCTAAATGCTAAGGATACTAGTTTCCATGGAATGGGAAGAGAAGATATAGATGTTCGAATGTTAGGTACTGGACGTCCATTTATAGTAGAAATAAAAAAACCAATGAGCAGATTACCAGATATGTCAGAAGTTGTTAATGAAATAAATAAAAATGCTGCTGGTAAGATAGAAATAGACGATCTTAAGAAAACTGAAAGATCACTGATATCTCAAATCAAGAGTTCTCGATCTGATAAGTCATATACAATAAGATTCAAAATATCGGAAGAGATTGAAGAGGAGACTATTATAAAATCTATTTCAGATTTATCTGGTATAGAATTAAATCAAGAAACACCTAGAAGAGTTTCACATAGAAGAGCTGATAAAATAAGAAAAAGAAAAATTATTGAAATAAATAATATAATAATTGATGGAAATGAGGTCCAATTCAGCATTCGCGCAGAGGCAGGAACTTATATCAAAGAATTAGTACATTCTGATGAAGGTCGNACCAATCCCTCTGTCTCTGGGAAACTTGGTGTTGATTGTGAAATTTTATGGCTTGACGTTGANCAAATACATGATGATGAGGAAAATAAGGATAATTGAGGCCTTTTCAAATC
The DNA here is from genome assembly GCA_002172375.1 of Euryarchaeota archaeon TMED129. Classification (GTDB taxonomy): domain Archaea; phylum Thermoplasmatota; class Poseidoniia; order Poseidoniales; family Thalassarchaeaceae; genus MGIIb-O3. The sequence goes on from NHGE01000028.1 coordinate 2,960, forward strand.
CGAGTCCTTAATAATACCCGGCAGTTCGCCCGTTTCCACGACCTTAGTCGTTTGGTGATATTATGGTTACTCGCACACATGGTTTACGTCAAGGCACTCGTAGTATACTAAGGAAGAATAAAAGAGACAAAGGTCGTATTTTCATCAATCGCATCATGCATCCTTATGAAGAAGGAGATAAAGTTGCAATCGTCTTGGATGGTGCTCAACAAGGGGGCATGCCACACCGTAGATTTCAAGGAAAAACAGGCGTCATTACTGGTACTCAAGGCAGGGCTTATGTTGTTAGTGTGAAAGATGGAAATATGCAAAAAACTGTTGTCGCTAGACCAGAACACCTAAGGCCAATCGAGGGATAATTATGTCAGAAGAAGAATATGTTGATGTTGCTACAGTAAGAGATTTACTATTGGATGCACAAAAAAGGCGAGGAGAACTATCTTATGAGCAAACAATGGCTTTGCAACATGCAGAATGGGCTGCTAGTGGACAAGGTCACCCTACAGGGAATCTTAAGACAGAGTCAAAAATCTTCAAAGAACTCTATGAAGAATTAATGAAAAATGAGAAATTAGTTCAATATCCTGAAATCGCAGCAAAGATAGCAGAATTATGTCCTATGTCCGTTGCAGACATTAGAGTTGTAATTGCAAGTAAAAGAATAGCTATGGATACTTCAGAAATTGAAGCTTTAATCGATACAATCAAGCAACATGTGTTATAAATAATATATAATGTACAATATTAATGCTCATATTCATGAGGTAGAACCTTTCAGAGAGATGTGATAGATATGCTACCTAGGAAACAATCCGACCCCGCAGAGGATGTTTTCCATTCAGAAAATAGTATTAGAATATTAGATATATTAGAAAAAAGACCATTCGGAAATGAAGTGGAAGCGATTACATCNCCTTCCTTGTATTTAGTCAAGGCTAGGCTAAATGATGATACAGTATCAAGTGGCGAAATTATAGATTTACCTTCTGAAAAAATCGGACCAATCTCTGAAATACGTTACAAAGACATTTCATCAACTACTCAATCTGAATTAGTTGAAGCAATAATGAACGAAATAAGAAATANTCCAGACAAACATCTAAGTTTTTACAANAGGGCGAATAATATTTCATTAAAANTNCACTCTTTCCAACTATTGCCATCTATTGGTAAATCTAAAGCCCAACAAATGGTTCAATCAAGGGGAATGATTGGATGGGAAAATTTTGATGATATAGATGAAAAATGCTCTATTGACTCTGTTAAACTACTTGCAGAAAGATATGTCATTGAGATGGAAGATTCAATTCANGTTCCACGTTTACTTGATTTATTACTTCGAACCGGCGTATGATTTATGGCACTATTCAATGATNTAGATGCTCGCCTTCTTGTAGATNTATTACGTGATAGGATAAAGCCTCAGAAGTCATTAGGNCAACATTTTTTGGTCGATGAGAAAATTATTTTACGATCTATAGAAATAGCCTCAGAATTCAAAAAACCCTTATCTTCACAATCTCATATATTAGAAATAGGACCTGGACCTGGGTCATTGACTCTGGAATTATTACGTTCCAATGCTAGATTGACTGCTTTAGAGATAGACAATGAATCAGTCTCTCATCTAAAAAGAGTTTTTCCAAATTTAGAAGATAGATTTGTATTGAATGAACNAGATGCATTGATTGGAAATTGGCCAAGTGATATTACTCATTTAATATCTAATTTACCTTATCAAATTTCCAGTCCAGTTTTAGAAAAAATTCAAAATCACCATCTGATTAATCCAATATCGATTATTATATTACTTGTCCAGGATGAATTCGCTGAACGAATGGCAATGAAAAGATATGATACNAGAGGNCCTTTAGGGATGTCTTTATGGCTGGATTTTGACGTTTATTTAGATAGAAAAGTTCCCTCAAATTGTTTTAGTCCTGCTCCTAGAGTAAATTCTAGATTGGTAATATTATTGCCAACAGAAAGGGAAAAATTATCAATTACCGATAGGAAATTATTCAGAATAATAGTAAAACATTGTTTTTCAAATAAAAGAAGAAAAATACGTACTTCACTTTCTAAGCCCCCGAAGAGATTGAATAGAGTAAAAGGATGGCATAAAGAAAAATGGATTAACACTATCTCAAATGTTTTCAGTAAAAATATTGATAATTTACCCGAAGATTGGCTAGACCTTCGTCCAGAAGATTTTGAACCTGAACATTGGGCTATCCTAACTAATACAATATCTTCAAATTAGTGCATTTTTAGACTCATTCTTACCACGCCTTGATAGATGAACCCATGGTGCGGAGGGTGCGGCGAACCACTACTGGGTCGTCCAAACTGAGGGGTTGGCATGGCAAAAAAGGATACTTATCTAGCATTATTACGTCGTGGTATCGATGAAAATACCGCACAAATACTTTCAGATGGAGGAATTAAAGTTGGCGATCTAAAGGATTTAGATACAGAGACATTAATTAATAATTATGGTTTAAAAGAGGAAATTGCTAAATCTGTCCTTGATGCAGTTATTTCTGGCCCACGTTCTCAGAGCAAACAACGATATCTAGCAGATGTATTATCAGATGGTACTACTAAAAAAGTTGACAAAATTGATGAAAAGCGTTTCAAACGTCAATTACACGATATACATGGTGAATTATTAGAAAAGAAGGAACAATTGAGACTTGCACGTGTAGAATCTTTTAGGAATAAAAAATTAGTTATGAATAGACTCGGTAAGACCATAGAACTTATTGTCAAATTAGAAAATACTCTTGACGATGAATCAAAAGTTGAACAACAATCCAAACTTAGAGATCAGCTTGAAACTAGAGGATTAGAAGCCGCAAGAGATCATGAAATGTTAGAGTTATCCGGAACTCCTCAAGATATAGTTGATTTTAGGAGAAAAATTGCTCCAATACTTTGTCTTCACGCGTGCCCACATTGTGGTGATGAAATGGATCCAAGAGGTAGTAGTATTTTGGATGATATGACCGATTTTAGATTTATTTGTTGGGATTGCGAAGAAGAATTTCTTTCTCCAATGGCCCAAGCCGTAGAAAATAGACTAAGCAACGGCTCTAGGATAAAATTAGATCCAAATATAAAACCAAGATTGACTGTAATGAAGCCACCAATTAAAAAACAATCATCTAATATTGAAGATTTTATAGCCAGAGATGTAAAGAAGACTGGAGCATCAGCTAAGAAATTAGAAAAGGCAATTGAAGAAAGTACACTTTCAGGCACACTAATTAGTATTGATGAGTGGATAGATCAAACCATTTCGGCAAAGGGATATATTCAGGCACAGGAGCATAGAGAAGAATTCATTATTGCCACTGGGGCCGGTGCAACTAAATTCAATAAGTGGATGAAAAAGGCCGGTTTATACTTCAATAAACAAACTGGGAGATGGACACGATGGGAAGACCGTTGAGGCTCATTCATGGAACAAAAAAAAGATATCATACGATTTTTTAGAGGTAATTTACCATTAGGTATTATCAAAAAAGACCCTAGCCTTACTGTTGTCGAAATGGCCATTAATGCTGGAGTAGATATTCCTACAAATTGTACTTCAGGAACTTGTGGAACTTGTTTAGTCAGACTAAAGAAAGGCCAAATTAAATATCCTGACGAATTACCGCCAGGACTTGATGATTATTTAGTAAAGGAGGGTGGATTCTTGTCCTGTTGTATGATCCCAGAGGGTGCTTGTGAAATAGATGTAATACCTCCACTATAATGGGAGTCACGCCATGTCAACTTGGACAGAACCAGTTTTCATCAAAAATTTACTAATCGTTATAGTTGGTCTTTCAATCTCTGTTTGGTGGCTTTATAAAAAAATTAAATCTAAGTTAGAAGAAGTTCAAGAAAGGCAAGAGAATATCAGAAAAAGAGTATAGATTACTTCATTCATTTACTGCTGCTGTCCATCTTTCTGAATGAGGTACTCCAATTATTTCTATATGGCAAGCTAGGATATTTTTATGATCATTGACCTCATTTCTGAGTTCTATTAGTCCATCCAAACAACAAGGACAATGAGGATGAGGGGGGCAAATCCACAAATCTATATTTCCTGCATCACTTACTTCTACTCCTTTCAGGATATCCTCATCGGTAATCAATTTACCATGCGACTCCTTCCTATTTCTGAGGATTTTTGCTAATCCCTTTTGTGCAATCTTCTTCGCTTTAGTCATTTTTACCACTCAGTTATTGCAGAAAATTTCTTTCCCATAGTTAGACACTCCATGCCATTTTCAGTTCTTACCCATGTGTCTTCTATACCTATTGCTCCATCTTTATAGATTACTTTTGGTTCAATAGCCATAGTTCCTCCAAACTCAAGAGGCCTGTCAAAACCTTTTGCCACTACAGGCGTTTCATCTAATTCTAAGCCTACTGAATGCCCAAGAAATTTTGCTTGTTCCGGTCTCATTCCCATCAGATTATCTGAATGGCCCATTTCACTGGCCATTGAATGCCCCATTTCCCAAGCCTTAGAACAATTTTCTCCGCTGCTTAGACAATTCACTACAGCTTTACTAATTTCTTTCATATCTTCTAATCTTTGAATCCATTGTTCAGATAATTTTCCACTACTAAAAATTCTAGTACAATCAGAAACATAACCCCTATGTAAGTGCACAATATCTACTAGCACTGGTTCATTTTTGTTAACTTTGGCAAATCCTGCTCCTAATGAAGATATTGGACTTGTTCCAAGGCCACCAATTGCTGAATCAAAGTATGAAGGAACTGCACCTGATTTTCCAGCAGCTATTACAACTCTATCGCAATCCATTGGCCATTTTCGCATCCTTATTCTTCCTCCAAAACCAGCAGATCTACTTACTTCATCAGCAATTGCTGCAATTCTTATTTCACTATCTCCTTCGCCACATCTTTCTCTAATCGTTTCAAACATTTTCTGATTTATTTTACCACTTTCTTTATGCATGGAAATTTCCCATTCAGATTTTACTTCTCTTAAATTATAAATCAAATTTGTACAATCTTCGGCTTCTCCAGCAAGATTTCCAAATTTATTATTGATAAAACTCCATCTCTCGTATGGTATCTTCGATAATAATAAACTGGGACGTTTTTTACATCCTAATTTTTGCAGAGAATTTTCTAATTGATTCATACGGGGGTGTTTTTCTATAACATGAGGGGCATTATCTTCACCTGCTTCAAACCTAGCTCTTTCTACGGATTGTCTAACCCAATGTCGATTTTCAATTCCAGAGTCTTTAGCACCTATCAGCATAACAGAATTCTGTCTACCTCCAGTCAGCCAATATAATTCAACAGGATCATCAATCCAAGCAGATTCAATGCCCTTTGCAGCCAATCTTAAAGAAAACAGATTTTGCCTATGTTCAAGCTCTGAAACTGGCACTCTCCAATCTTGATTTTCGGGGCCCTTCAAACGTGCCACGTCCCAGTCCATACTCATTCTTGATTATCCTAAGCAAAAAGCATTTTTGTTTATTTGAGCATACTTATCTTCCACAACGGCCAAATGTAAGACTCAAGTGGCTTCACATGTGCAAGGCGTTCTTTCGCTGGATGCCTATGACTTAGAAGGACAAACTGTTTTGTATAGAGTGGATGTCAACTCTCCTCTTAATCCGGTTGATAAAACACTTTTAGACGACTCTAGATTGAGAACAATAAAATCAACTTTAGAGTTACTTTCCAATTCTAAAGTTGTTATCTTAGCACACCAATCACGGCCGGGTAAAGATGATTTTTCAGATATGTCACAACATAGTGATAGGTTATCACAAATAATAAACCGCGCCATAACTTTCATTCCAGATATTTGTAGCGATTCTACGATAAGTAAAATNAGAGAAATGACAAATGGNGACATATTATTTTTAGATAACATGAGAATACATGATGAAGAATATGGTAAGAAATATGCCAACTGGCAAGATACTGAAAATTCTGAAATCGTTTCCAAACTTTCTTCTGTCGCCGATTTATATGTCACAGATGCATTTGCTGCTGCACATCGCAGCTCTCCTACGCTTACGGGCTTTACAAATAAATTACCATGTATTCCCGGCAATCTTATGATGGCTGAATTATCGAATTTAAAAATTGCAATAGATGACCCACCTCGTCCATATTTAGCAATTCTTGGTGGCGCCAAGGCCGATGATTCTCTCAAGGTAGCACTTAACCTAATACACCGCAATGTCATTGACAAAATAGCATTCGTTGGAGTAGTAGGTAATTTGATGATTTGGGCAAAAGGATATGATATAGGTGCTAGAAATAAAGATTTCATTACCAATTCATTAGGCAATTCATTTGATAAGACTTGGAAAATAGCACAATTATTAGTTGACAAACATCTTGATTTGTTGATTTTACCATCTGATTTAGCCGTTGAAATAAATGAAGAGAGAGTTCCAATGAAGTTAGATGAATTACCTACAGAATACCCAATTTATGATGTTGGCATTCAATCTTTGATGGACTTACGACCAATTATTCTAAATTCAAAGTGCATACTATGGAATGGACCTGCTTCATTCTTTGAAAGAACAGGATTTGCTTTTGGTACTATTGAAATTCTGAATATGTGTATCGAAACTGATGCATTAACAATAATTGGAGGAGGGCATACTAGTGCCTTAGTAAGTAGCAGAGGAGTATCTGACAAAGTAACACATAATAGTACAGGAGGAGGATCTACAATGTGTTTATTATCAGGTGAAAAAATGCCTGTAATAGAGTCTTTAATCAGTTCTGCTCTTAAATTTTCTAATGATTAACATATATTTTACTTATCATATTATTTTAAGACCCTAATCTCTTCTCCTTTATCATGGAAGAGACAGGTCCAAGTCCGTTTGATGAACCTCCTACTACTGAATTAACT
>NHGE01000072.1 GCA_002172375.1 Euryarchaeota archaeon TMED129
ATTGATGAGTTCTGATACAGAATTATGCCCTATATCTGCTGATAAAAGATCTTCTTCAAGTTCTTCTAAAATTTCTTCCAAAGCAGGGCCGCCTTTGATTACACGGCCACCTCTTTGGACTTGTTCTTCTGAAAAATCAAGTTTGAAAATGGACCCATCTAATTTTATTAATTCTCTCCCTGTAGTAGTACGCATTGGATTGTGTATTTTGGGAGCTGGATTAGCATTAAAGGCTGTTTTAATTTTTTTTGCTCTTTGTAATTTTTTCCTTTCTTTTGAAGATTTATTGGATAAAAACGGATTTTGGATTGGTTCATGATCCATATTATCCCATTCATCTTGACTTGTAAAATTATTTTGGTTCTCTTCTTTCTGAATATTATCATTTATTTTAAGGAGGTTTTTTTGTCGTTCCGCAATTGCAAATGCTGCTTCTGGAGAGTTTGCGTCTACAGTAATTTCTTCTTCGGTAGATGGTTGTTTAACTCTTTTCTTGAACCTATCAAATAATCCCATAAAAATACCTCAATCATCAAGTGTTAGCTCAGTTCCTCTTTTTCTTCTTCTTTTGGTAGGTTTTATTTTTTCTTTACTTTCAATTGGGTGCTCTTTTTCAATAATTTCGGCATTATCTTCTTGAATATTGTCTACTCCTGCTGTGAATTGATGTGCTAATGAAACAATATATTGTTCTAAAACATTAAATTCATTTTTTAGTTTGTCTATTATCCCATTTAATTCTTCATTCCTATTTTGTAAAATAATTATAGCTTCTTCTCTAGTTTTTTCGGCTTGAACCCTACTACCAATATCTACAACTACACCAGCATTTTTAGGAATATCTGCTAATATTTGGATCCCTGAACCTAGAGGAATCATGATTTCCTTTGCTCCATTTTTTGGAATGGTTTTTAATGCACGTAAAGCATTGTTTTGTTCTAATTTAACATCTTCTAATCGTTTAATTTGCTGTTCCATCGCTTGCAAGCGTTCTCTACTTATTTCCACTTGTTGCGCAATTTTTTGTAATTCCGCCTTGTCCGGAGTGGTCATCAGGTTCAGCGAAGTTAGTGACTGTCATGAATCCGTCGCAATAAAAAGCCAAAAACTATGTTAAATGATTTTTTGAAAGAAAGTCAATTATAATATCTGCAGCTACTTCTGGAGATGTTTGTATAGTATCTATTCTTATTTCAGGGTTTTTTGGCTCTTCGAACGGGCTGGAAATACCTGTGAAATTCGGCAATTGTCCTGCTCTGGCTTTAGCATAAAGGCCTTTTACATCTCTTTCCTCACATATTTCTAATGGTGTATCTACATATATTTCAACAAACTCGTCTTCTGTAACTAATGATCGTATCATTCTTCGTTCAGATTCAAAGGGAGAGATGAAAGCGGTAATACAAATCAGACCACTCTCTACCATCAATTTTGCTACTTCTCCCACTCTACGGATGTTTTCTACTCGATCGGCCTCAGTAAATCCTAAATCCTTGTTTAATCCATGTCTAATATTGTCTCCATCCAAAATGATTGTATGAAGGCCCATAGAATGGAGTTTTTTCTCTAGAATATTGGCTATAGATGATTTTCCTGAGCCTGAAAGCCCTGTAAACCAAATTATTTTAGGAGATTGTGTCTTTTGTAGTGCCCGTTGTTCTTTTGTTATGTCTATACTCTGCCAATGAATATTATCCGAACGTCTTAATGCGAAATCGATAAGCCCCATTCCTACTGTATGGTTGGTTATTTTGTCAATTATTATGAAACCGCCCGTGGTTTTATTTTCTTTATATGAATCAAATGCTATCCTTTTATCTAACGAAATATTACAAACCGCAATCTGATTTAATTTCAAATCTTTAGCCGGGACTTGATTTAATGTATTTACATTTATTTGATATTTCAATTTCCCTAAATTTAGTGATGCTGTTTGTGAATTTGATTTGAAAATATATTGTCTTCCAGGCATCATTGCATCATCACTCAGCCATAAGATATGTGCTTGAAATTGATCTGCTTCTCCTCCAGGATTTTCTGCTGAAACGATAATATTGCCTCTTGAAACATCTATTTCATCTTCAAGTATTATTGTCACTGATCGACCAGATGTGGCGATTTCTAATTCTTCATTATTGAATAATATAGATTTGACCGTTGAGTTTTTTCCACCAGGCAGGATTCTTATATTGTCTCCAGGCTCTATCTTGCCACTAGCAATCATACCACAATATCCTCTAAAATCTAAATTTGGCCTATTTACCCATTGAACAGGCATTCTAAATGGATTTGAAATATTCTTTCCTTCTATTTCAACGGTTTCTAAATACTCCATAATGGTTGGGCCTGTATACCAAGTTGTATTATCGCTATTAGATATTATATTGTCACCCAACAATGCTGAAATTGGTATTGGAGTTATTTCTTCTATTTCTAATGCATTTTTCGCAAATATTGTATATTCTCCAACTATTTCATCATATATTTGCTTCGAATAGTTTACTAAATCCAATTTATTTATAGCCAAAATTATTTTCTTAACACCTAACATTGAAACAATGAAAGAATGGCGGCGGGTTTGCGTCATAATTCCGTTTCTAGCATCAACTAAAATTATTGCAACATCTGCTGTTGAAGATCCAGTTGCCATATTACGTGTATACTCTTCGTGGCCGGGGGTATCGGCAACGATATATTTTCGTTTATCTGTAGAAAAAAACCGATATGCGACGTCTATGGTTATTCCTTGCTCTCTTTCTGCTGACAATCCGTCAACTAATAATGCGAAGTCGAGGCCATTTTCTTGTGTACCCATATTTTTTGAATCTTTTTCTAACGACGATAAATGATCATCGAACAACATATGAGATTCATAAAGCATACGACCTATGAGTGTGGATTTTCCATCGTCGACTGAGCCACAAGTGATGAATCTAAGTATTTCCTTTTCTTCATGTTTCTTGAGATATAGGTTAATATCTTCAGCAATCAAGTCGTCAATATAAACCATTAGAAATACCCTTCCTGTTTTTTCTTTTCCATGGATGATTTACTATCAAAATCAATAGTTCTTCCTTGACGTTCGGATGTGGTAGTTAGTAACATTTCTTGAATTATCTCGGGTAAAGTATCTGCCTGTGACTCTACAGCTCCTGAAAGAGGATAACATCCAAGAGTGCGGAATCTAACTCTTTTCATCATTACTTTTTCTCCTTTTTCAAGCGGTAGCCTGTCATCATCTACAAGTATTAGAGTACCGTTTCTCTCTACTACTGGTCTTTCTTTTGAAAAATAAAGTGGGACTATAGGGATCTTTTCTAGATGGATGTATTGCCAGATGTCTAATTCTGTCCAGTTAGATAAAGGGAAGACTCTGATTGTCTCTCCTTCATTTTTGAATGAGTTGTAAATATTCCATAATTCAGGTCTTTGTTTTTTCGGATCCCACCTGTGTTGAGCGGATCTAAAAGAAAAAATTCTTTCCTTTGCTCTCGATTTTTCTTCATCTCTTCTGGCTCCGCCAAAGGCAACATCAAATTGATATTTATCAATAGCCTGTTTCAAACCTTCTGTTTTCATAATGTCGGTATGTTTAACAGAACCATGTATAAATGGATTAATATTCATATCTTGGCCCTTTTTATTTATATGGACAATTAAATCCAATCCTAATTTTTCTGCAGTTTTATCTCTAAAATCAATCATTTCTGAGAATTTCCATGTTGTATCTATATGCATTATTGGAAAGGGCGGTTTTGCTGGATGGAATGCTTTCATGGCAAGATGTAGCATTACCGAAGAATCTTTACCAATTGAATAAAGCATAACTGGATTTTCTGCTTCTGCTACCACTTCACGCATGATATGAATTGCTTCTGCTTCCAGAGCCTCGAGGTGCGTCATTAGTTTCGCGTACATTGTTGTGTATTTCACACCAACGGGGAATATGTTCAGTTGGGATTGTTTTGGTAAATCCAATCTTTTGTCCATCTATTGTCGGATGCAATTAAAAAATGAGGATTTAGGACATCTCCAGTGATATCATAATTTAATGTATTTCCTTGAGCATTCAAAACTAAACCTCCTGCACTCGATACGATAGCGTGCGCTGCAGCAATATCCCAACAAGAAGTAGGCCCAAATCTAGGATAAAGATCCGCATTTCCTTCTGCTACTATGCAAGCCTTGAGTGATGAGCCCATTCTTATCAAATTATAATTTCCTAAGGTTTGGGCAAATTTTTCATCCAATTCTGACCGATGAGAGCCGCTGGCAACTAATCGTACAGGTAAGGGAGAAGGTGTTGGTTGAACCATCATTAATCCGGAGCCGTCTGGGCCTTGTCGTTCTGCTGGAACCATGAGTCCCCCCCACCATGTTGTTTTAGTTACTGGAGCGTGTACTACTCCAAATATTGGTCTCCAATGTTCCTTTTCCTTCTGCATTAAAGCTATATTTACCGTAAACATTCCATTTCTTTTGATAAATTCTTTCGTTCCGTCAAGTGGGTCTACTAGCCAACACGTTTTGCTAGATATCGGGTCACCCTCTGTTCCTTCCTCTGATACTATTGGAGTATCGTCAAGTTTCTTTAAATGATTAATAATTATATTATGAGCNGCTAAATCGGCTTCGGTTAAAGGAGANTTGTCTCCTTTTTTCATAACTCGTAGTTCTTCGTCACGATTATAAATTTCTAAAATTTTTCCTCCAGCCAATTCTGCTATANGAATAATTTCTTCTGGATTCAAAATAAAATCTCCCTGAAATTAAAAATCTTGAATATCTTTTGCTGCTTCTTCTAATTTTTCCCTTCCTTCTGGAGATAAATGAAAAAGATACGGGTCTTCATCACCAATTATTTCTTTCCAGGATGACATAGTTCTTGCCCAGATTTCTTGATTAGCGTTCCACTCGAGCCATCTGTCAATGAATTCACAATGGCGTATGATTTCAGGATCTTCTGGGGACATTTTTCTTAGTATAGTATTTGTTTGGGCCAATAGCATCCCAAAAGGAGCGTTGATCTTGTAGGTTGTAAATGGGTTTCTTTCCTGTACTACTGTTAAATGTTCGCGCCATAGTCCCAAAACAACATCATATGTCCACCCTAGAATCAATACTCCTACTAATACAGTAACAGCAATTGAAAGAAGGCCCCAGTATGTTGTTGAAATCCCTATAAAATTTGCCTTATTTTGAAATCGCCAACTAACATAAGGCCACATTAATAATGTCAAGGTGGTTATCCAAAAAACCATTGAGATCAACGTTTGACTTTGTTGAATGCGCCAATATTGACGCATGAATGATTTCTTCATGTCTGTTCCTAGACCCCTCTATGTTTTCAGAATTTTTGTCTCATGGACTAAAAAAGCGCCTTTAATTTCTAAAATGCGCTATCACCGCGGGGGCTGTAGATTCGGACGGATCTATCGTTTCCAATGATTCAATAAAAACAAATCTACGAGGCGTGTTATGTCTACTTCCAAAGTTGGAATATATACGGTGTTTAGCATCTTCATCGTCACTAGCTACAATATCTAAAGTGTAGGCTTGATCGTGCTTTCCATTACGAAATGTTCCCTTGGCCCTGTACGCTTTCATGCTTTATCGGAAGAATGGTGTTGATATAAAATCGCCGCGTTATAATATTTTGGAAAAATCAATTAACATAGAATAATAGGGTTTTTGATAAAGGATATCCTCAAGGTTCAAATGGTTATTGTGAAGTATGATTCTTGAAGGTGGATGGAAACATATAGTAGCGATCAGGAAAAAGGGGTTTCTTTTTCTTCAAATATTGTTGATTTATCAGAGCGCCTTCGAGAGATACCACAAGATCGTTTAATTGAAGAAATAATTGCTTTATGGGATGAAGTAAATAATTTGGAATTAGAATTGATTAAAAATAAAAGAAGAAATGATGGNCCAAGAANGTTNACTNTCGAGCAAGATAGGGCTGTTATNCTTNATTACNAAGANANATTAAGAGTNGCTAATATAAAAATTACAAGATTNGAAAATCAGCTTCANAATGAGAAAGTTAGTAGAGAATCTTTTGAAATAAATATAGAAAAAATAAAAAAATTNGAATTAGAAAAGGCCAATTTACTAAAAAATGAAGAAGAATTGATGATTTTAATAATGGATATGGAAAAACATATAGAAAAATTGGTAGATTCGGTTAAAGAAAAATAAAAATATTTACATTTTATGGTAATAATNTTTCGTTTTCCGAAGTATTATCAAAGCACGTGCTTCCGGTANGTTGTGCCCGGAGTATATGACCGTGAGAAAAAAAGCGCCATGACAAGATCGATTTCTCCTAGCTATTCTAATGCACTCTCCNCTTACTTTGGGGAAAAAACTCCAAATTTTGAATTGGCAAAAGGTGCACATGATGCTTATGTTGCCGCATTAGAGGCACATGGAACAAGTGTAACTGTTCTTCCCCCGTTGCCAAGATATCCAGACAGTTGTTTTGTAGAAGATACAGCAGTTATGATTGATGAGANGGCGATTATTTCCAATATGGGCCATCCTTCNCGAATAGGNGAAGANGTTGCTGTGCTAGAATATTTATCAGATGATTATGAAATTATTAGAATGCCAGAGAATTGTAAATTAGATGGAGGAGATGTGGTTTTCTATGATGATTGTTTTTTGATTGGGCTTTCTACGCGTACAAANNNNGAAGGNGCTNATTTTCTNAAGNNAGAAATTAAAGAANNGGGNTATGATGTAAAATATATCAATATTCCAAAAAGCACNCTTCATTTNACAACTGTATGTTCTACACCNAGACCTGGNACAATGATCATGGCAGAAGGNCANCTTAACTTCGAAGAATTTGAATTTGTNGATGAAATAATAANAATACCTAATTCGGAAAGTTATGCTTCAAATGTACTAGGTTATTCNAATGATAGGGTGATTATTGCTGGAGNTTTTCCAGTGACGCGTCGTAAATTATTAGAANATGATTTTTCCATTACTTCTGTTGATATGTCCCCNATTATGCAGGCAGACGGTTCTCTTACCTGTCTTTCAGTATTTTTANAATAATTATTTTAATATTTTAGACCAGAATTTATTAGATAGGATTTTACTAAATATCCCTTTGTTTTCTGAAAAGGGGATGTCGAAAGATTGGATGTCGTCTGATAGTACTTGGTTTAGTTCTTTATTATCAAACCAAATAGCTTTGCAGCGGTCGCAGCGATCTATCTGTATTCTACTATCTGTTGTTGTATTCACTGGAAGAGCAGTATGATATGTTCTCATCTTTCCTGAGCAAATCGGNCAGGAGAATGTGGGGTTAGTTGGTTCTTCAATAGGTGATTCCAATCGTTTTATTATTCCGGGTTTTAAATTGTCCAGTATCCAAGCATTGCTAGCCATTGTCCCATAACAAGTATTACATAAAAATAATATCTCATTCTGATTCCCTGCTGCCATGTCTATATTACAACATGGGCATCTGGGTGGCGCCATGTAGTTAGAAGGGGGTGTATATATTGAACCCTACTACAAAATGTGATTTAGACATCAGCTGTTCATCTCTTCAATGAACTGTGTTAGCATTCTTTGTAATTCATCAGAATCGTCATATTCTTCTGCAAGATTTCCTGTTATTATCCAATCNGCTCCNGCAGCTACTGCTTTTTTTGCAGTTTGCCCGTCNCGTATTCCNCCTCCAACGATNATCGTTAATTCACAANCTTCTCTTGCAGATTTAATTAGTTCGGGGTTGACTGGTTCATCTGCACCGCTACCTGCTTCCAGATATAATAATTTAAAACCATAATATTCTGCAGTTAAAGCGTATGCTTGTATTCTTTTTGTTTCATCTTTTTGGATAAGTTTTGCTTTTCCAACTTCCCCAACCTTTCCTCCAGGGGCACAAACCAAATACCCCATTGGTAATGGTTCAATTTTACTTTTTTCAATGTGTGGAGCTCCGGCAACCTGTTCTTCTATCAAATATCTTGAGCTAGTGCTATTCATGAGCATCATGAAAGTAACTGCATCTGCAGATGAGGAAAGTGCTGTAGCACCTTGTGGAAATAGAACAACGGGGATTGNCATATCGTCTGANACCATAGAGTCTTGTGTTTTAGCCCAAGTCACTAACTCTAACATTTCTTTAATCGCTATTACAGTGGAGTCGACGTTGTTAGTATCAGTGTCGGATGAGCCGCCTATTAGGATCATACTACTTCCAGCATTAACGGCAGCAAGACATCTCTTAGCTGCAACATCTGGTGTTTGATCGGCTGGATCAATAAGAATTGCGTGTCTTGCGTATGTATGTTTTTCTGTTAAATGTGATAATATTTTTAATTTTTTGGACATTGAATCACCTAAATTTCTTTTAATAAGCGTTTTTTTTGTAAAAAGTCATAGGCTCTCTTCATACCTATATCAATTTCAGAATGAATTGAATTTTTAGGATTTGTTCCTTTCCATTGCATTAATTGTAGCCAGTTTATATTAGAAGGGAGTTCTTTTTCAGACCAGACTTCTATGATGGAATCTGGGCGTTTTCCAGAAAATGAATTGGTGGTTNTACNGTTTGTTNCATCTACTGTCGTTCCTCCAAACCANNTTTTANTCGATGTATNATTGTTAGAACTTATTATATGATCGAACATTAGGTTTCCTGATCCTAAAAAACCGGCACCGACAAACTCAATATTAGTTGATTCGATTTTACTTATTTTTGTTCTTAAATGAAAAAAACAGTTTCTATTTGCTAAAGATATTGATATTGCCTTACAAAACCATGAATGTCTAATTGCGGTTGATTCAACGGTTGGTTCTTGAGAGAATGTAGAACCAAGCCAATTTTTATCTATAAGAGGCCAACTATCAATTAATCCAGGCTTTTCACCATACATCCCTACTTCTGCAGATTCAGTAAAAAAATGAATTTCACAATCAATATTNTCTAAAATTTTATGTGCTGTACANAAAAAAGATAAGTCAGTATCCAAAAAGGCTATTTTCAATTTAAATACCTCCAATGGGCTTTATTGAAAGAGCATGGACTGGACATGCTGGTATACAAAGATTGCAATGAGTGCAAGTAGGTTCTTCGACAAAAACNAAAATATCAATCAAAGTTAAAGCATTAACTGGNCATAAAGCTACACAGGCTGCNCAACCAAAACATCGATCTTCATCAACAACAAAATTGTGTTGCTCAAGTCTGGCCATGGTNGTCGGAAGAGGTTCTATCTCTCAAACTTCCCCNACCCCTTCATTTCCATTAGAACCTTAAATTGAATAATGAAAATTATATTTAATTTAATAAAGTCTATAAGATTTCAATATTCATTTGTATTCTGACACAGGTAGTCTAAAATCATTAAGATAAAAAATTAATCAAACATTTTCAATATTATTTTATTATATTATTCCAGTGGAAATAAACGGGCCCCCGTCCGCTTTGTTCAAAGACGGCCTGCGTCAGCATTCACATTATCGGAGGAGAAAGAAGATGATCCATTCTGAAAATTTTGTTGAAGTAACAATAAAAGAATCACCCCAACTTCCTGATTCTAGAGGAAATGCAATNAAAAATATGTTATTAATAGATCATCAAATAAGTATAGATGAAGTTCGTGTTTCTNTAAAATATGATATCAAAGGTATTTTATCAAAATCACAATTAAACAGATCTGTATACGATCTTTTTGCAGACCCTATAATCGAATTTGCTTTAGCAAATAGTTTACTGTTGNATTCAAAAGAAATATTCCCTAAATCTCCAGATTTAGTTATCCAAGTAGGCTTCAAACCAGGTGTTACTGATAACACTGCACAAGCTGCTTTAGANGGTCTTATTACATTATTTCCTTCTTTAGATAAAATAAATATTTCTTGTTCTAAAACATATATGTTTTGGGGACTGCCTCCTGACATTGATGTTGATGATTTAGCCAAAAAAATATACAACCCTATGATTGAAAGAGCTAGTATATCGAATAAAGATATGTGTTTAAATTATAATTGGCCTAANTTAAATTTCCCTGAGAGGCCGATATTAGTGGAGCAACCTTCTCAAACAGTTAATCTTGAAGTATCCGATGAAGAATTAATTAAAATTAGTGAGAAAGGGCTTTTAGCTTTAAATTTAAAAGAAATGAAAGCAATACAAGAAAATTATAGAATCCCAGAAGTTCAAACTGAAAGAAAGAAATTAGGTTTGCCTGAAAATGCGCCTACTGATGCTGAATTAGAATGCCTTGCTCAAACTTGGTCGGAGCATTGTTGTCATAAAATATTTGCAGCNAATATTCACCATGTAGATCATGAAACGGGCGAAGATACATACATTAATTCTTTATTTAAGACGCATATAATGAANCCCACTTTAGANATACAATCCAAAGTTGACTGGTTACTGAGCATTTTTCATGACAATTCAGGAGTAATTGCTTGGNANNATTCATGGAGCCTATGTATCAAGGCNGAGACGCATAACNCTCCAAGTGCATTAGATCCTTATGGTGGTGCAATGACAGGAATAGTAGGAGTGAATAGAGATATATTGGGCACTGGACTAGGTGCAAGACCAATAGCCAATACGGACGTGTTTTGCTTCGGACCTCCAGACTATTCTGGACATCTGCCTGAAGGATTATTTCATCCTTCTCGAGTATTTCGAGGGGTGCATGCAGGGGTACGAACAGGAGGNAATGAGTCAGGGATTCCAACGGTTAACGGCTCGATNGTTTTCGATGAACGATATTTGGGNAAACCATTAGTNTANTGNGGTACAGTTGGCATAATGCCTAGAAAGTTACCGGATGGGAGACAGAGNCACGACAAAACACCACAACCTGGGAATATAATCTANATGGTNGGNGGAAGAGTCGGTAGCGACGGGATTCATGGAGCAACCTTCTCTAGTTTAGAACTTACAGAAGATAGCCCTTCTTCAGCGGTCCAGATAGGCGACCCCATCACCCAGAAAAAAATGATAGATATGGTACTAGAGGCTAGAGATTTAGGATTAATACAGGTAATTACTGACAATGGGGCAGGGGGGCTCTCCAGTAGTGTAGGCGAACTAGCAGAATTAACTGGGGGAGCAGATCTAGATTTAGCCGCAGTTCCTCTGAAACAACCGGGTTTGAGTAAATGGGAAATATTAGTATCTGAATCACAAGAGAGGATGACAATAGGCGTAAACCCAGAAGATTGTGAAGCATTTGAAAAATTAGCAAAATTACANGAAGTTGAAGCTACTGCAGTAGGCAAATTCACTAATTCGGAAGCGTTTGTTGTACGTTATGGTGATGAAACAGTTGCCCATCTACCTATTTCGTTTTTACATGATGGGTGTCCTCAACTACAATTGGAATCCGAGTGGNAACCTCCTCANAATAGTCCAATTTTATTTCCTGAGGCAGATGCGATNGAGATGGGNCATATCTTATCGAGATTAATGGCCAGGCCNAATGTTGCTAGTAAAGAATGGTGGGTGAGNTCTTATGACCATGAAGTCATCGCNCAATCAGTCATAAAACCGTTCTGTGGAGTAAATTATGATGCTCCAGGGGATGCAGCAGTTATTGCTCCGATTCAAGGGAAAACTCAGGGAGCGGTGATTTCAAACGGTATAGTTCCACGATATTCGGATATTGACTCATATGCTATGGCAGCAGCTAGTATAGATGAGGCATTGCGGAACGCAGTATGTGTGGGCGTCGATTTGGATTTAATTGCTGGATTGGATAACTTTTGTTGGCCCGACCCAGTAGAATCTGCAAAGACACCTGACGGACGCTATAAATTAGCACAACTAGTTAGAGCAAATAGAGCATTAGATGAAGTATGCAGAGCGTACAATTTACCCTGTATAAGTGGCAAAGATTCTATGAAAAATGATGCAACATTAGATGGAGAAAAAATTAGTGTTCCCCCAACGCTCCTGTTCAGTTTAATTGGTAACCATTTGGATGTAAGAAAGGCAGTTTCTAGTGATTTCAAAGAAGTTGGTGATATGATATATCTAGTAGGTGAAACACACCAAGAGTTAGGAGCCAGTGAATTAGCTTTCATGTTTCGAGACGAATCAAACGGCCGCAGTGGTATTGGAGGACAAGTTCCACAAATTGACACATCAAGAAATTTATCACTTTATCGCAGTTTGACGAAAGCGATGTCTAGAGAACTAATTTCGAGTGCCCATGATTGCAGTGACGCAGGTCTTTCGGCCGCAGTAGCGGAATGTTGCTTTGGCTGCGATTCGGGAGCCGACTTAGACATTTCAGGGCTGTTTAATTCAGACGTTAATTTGGATAACTGGGGTGCTTTATTCGGAGAGAGCCTCGGTAGGATTTTAGTTAGTATAAAGCCCGAAAATTCGCAAATATTTGAAAAATTTATGGAAGAACATGAATGTAATTATTTAGGAAAGGTAAATTCTGATGATAATATAAGAATTACAAGATCAAACATGCCTGTACTATCTGCTTCAATGTCCGAATTACGAAATTCCTGGAAAGGTACTTTGAATGGAGGCAGAAATTGATGATACCCAAAGTCGCAGTTCTTTCGGGTTTTGGAATTAATTGTGAAACGGAAACAATGGCAGTTTTCGAGATGGCGGGTGCCAAAGCAGACAAGGTACATGTAAACAGATTAGTGAACAGAGAACTAAACTTGGAAGATTACGATATTATGGCAGTACCAGGCGGGTTTTCCTTTGGCGACCATTTGGGAAGTGGCAGATTAATGGGCAATAGGTTACGCTTTGGTCTACGTGAACAAGTGAGAAACTTTGTTAAATCAGGTAAACCAGTAATTGGAATATGTAACGGGTTCCAAGTTCTTGTAAAAATGGGGTTATTGCCAGGTGATGATGATATCAGTTTAACTCAAACAGCATCATTGGCGTTGAATGACTCAGGCCATTATGAAAATCGTTGGACAACCTTAGAATTCAATTCTAAAAGCCATTGTATTTGGACCAAAGGGATGACAAGAATCAGGGTGCCCGTACGTCATGGTGAAGGAAAATTCGTAACCGCAGACAAAAAACTTCTTGATGTCTGGAGCAAAGCAGGACAATTAGTTGTAAAATATGTAGACCCTTCCACCGAATACCCTTCATCGAGCGATAAAGTCTTGCCATATCCGATTTCTCCGAATCAAAGTTGGAGAAATATTGCAGGGGTGTGTGATCCATCTGGATTGGTATTCGGCTTAATGCCTCACCCTGAAGCCAACCATTCAACTTGGTTAGGGGCAACTTGGACAAGGGAAAACATAGAGCATGGAGAAGGAGAAGGTATGCAGATTTTCAAGAACGCGGTCAATTATGTATCAGAAAATTTTTAGAAACATCCAGTTAATATTTATGAGGATTATTACATGACTATTCGTGAAGCAACAGACGTGTTCTCGGATTGGGCACTTAGAAATAGAGATGAAGGAATGGAAAGTGGACACGCTAAATCAGTAAATGAAATGTTAGGAATTGCAATACCAATGCTAAAAAAACCATTCTCAGCTATTGATGTAGGCTGTGGAAACGGTTGGGTTTGTCGCCAATTAGAAACATATGAGGGTTGTATTAGAGTAGTAGGTATTGATGGCTCTGTTGAAATGATAGTAAAAGCCAAAGAAAAAGGCTCAGGAGAATTTCATCTGGCAAAACTTCCTGGCTGGGAACCTTCAAAAAAATTTGATTTAATACACTCAATGGAATTTTTATATTACTTGAAAGACCCCTTAGATATGTTGAGGATTTTCTTTACCGATTGGTTAAATGATGAAGGCATCCTTATCGCGGGAGTAGATCATTACTTAGAAAATACAGCAAGTCACGATTGGCCAGAATCACTTAATGTACACATGACAACACTGAGTGAAGCCCAATGGAAACAAGGTATGATTGACGCTGGATTTACCGATGTCAAAGTAAGAAAAGTGGGATTGAAGCCCGGCTTTATAGGAACCTTAGCAATTTCAGGGAAAAAATCCAAGTGAATGAAAATTAGTCAGCAATGTGCCCCTCATCCTCTAAATGTAAATATCCAGAGTATAGAATACTTCCTGCAAATATTGCGCCCAGGAGATAATCAGCAGAAAACCCTCCCCCTTCGACGACTACGTCGCCGTAGATTGAAAGTAACCACATCATGGTCATTGTTCCTCCACAAACAAGTGTCATAATCGCTTGCGGCCTACCTTTCAAGAGGAAAGCGGTTCCGATAAAAGGAGGTACAATACTAATCGCCATTACCCCCAAAAAGAACATAGCAGACCTCATTTCGTCTACAATAATTTGATCGGTTGGCAAACCGTCTTCAATTAACCACTCGACTACCTCTGCATCGGTAGCGAAGCCAGCCATCAGTGCCCACAAAGCAAATGCAAAGGTATGTGCTACAGCGAATAGTGTTAGCCAAATTTTAGGATTGAAAATTTTCTTTTGGTCCATTTATTCACCTCCATTCAGATGTAGAGTACCGGCGATTATCATAGGAGCGGCAACGACAGAATAGAATGTAATCGCTTCCATGTCGAGCTCGCCTTGTGAGTAGATTGACCATAGGATGAGCGACACACCACAGAATACTGCACTTTTTGCGCGCGTTTTACCTTCGGTAAGAAAGGCGAATCCTAAGATGAAGAGCGTAATTGCAACATTGGTTGCTCCGAAGAAATAAGCATCCACTTCTACAGACTCTTCAATAGTTTCTTTGTCTGCATCAGCCGCATTTGTGTAAAACTCTCCAAATTCGTCTTCCGCCAATTCACTAACATCTCCTGAGGAAGCCATAATCGGACCTATTCCGAGCATAAAGACGACTAAAAAAGAGCCGACAATCATCCAAGTCTTTGGCTGACTGAGGATATCTTTGATATCCATTTATTCACCATCCTTGTGTAAATAT
>NHGE01000029.1 GCA_002172375.1 Euryarchaeota archaeon TMED129
GGATAGAAGTCACGAGTTCCGCGAACGCCCTGTGTCACAGGCCTTCCAAGAAATAGGTTAACTTCAAGCCCTACGTTGTTCAAGGAACGCATCTAGCCTTTCTTTACGTGTAACACGACCATCCATAATAGGAAAGGCATACAACCTTAAACCCAAAAAAGTGAGGAATCCGAAGGCGGTTGTGTTTATTGCCCATGATATCCATTGATCTATTAACAATACTTCAACCATTATTCCAAAAGTTATAGTTGAAACTAACCATAGGACACCATAAACCAACATCATCCTGTAGAAACTGGAGCGTATATTTGAATCAGATTCGAATGTGAGCCATCTGTGGAGAACAAATGCTTGAATAGAACTAAGCAAAAAAGAAATTGCCCAAGCAATTGTTTCGACATAATCTGTCCAGGTATTATAGTTTGCAAATATCCAGTAAAGAATAAAAAATATTGTAACATTGACACAACCAACAGCACAATACATCAAATATTCTCTGAATAATTTTGACCAAGGATATTCATCTGAGACAATATTTACCATAATATTCACGCTATTTCAGCTTCCACATTAGAAAGCGTATGAACAACTTTTTCACCATATTCATTTACAAATGTAGGAGGAATTGGGGATCCTATTTGTACAATGTAAGGATCTTGTCCGCCGGGTAATTTATCGATTGGTGCTTCAGCACCTTCTGGAACATTCCTGTATAGTGGCCTTGGCTCTAATTCATAATTTCCAGATAAGAATGTTATTATCCAATAAAATAATGCATATGGGAAATAAAGGATTTGCATAAATCCAGACGGTTTCCACTCAGGTGCAGTTGTAGGAACAAGTCTGTTAACAAGGACATATTTGTTCATCCCGATGAACAATCCCGCAGTTACTCCCCAAAATAATAGAATTATAGAAATTCCATTTGGATTAGATGGATTCCATGGATCATCGACATTCAGTAACATGTCACTAAAGTATGATAATATGAGAACTGAAAACATTATCGGGAATCCAAGATACATTATGTAATCCCACCACCTTCCAATCCACCAATCGTTATCTCCAGTGTTAATGAAATCGTCACGGAATGGAGATACTCCATGATCTAAATATTCACGAAAATTAAATCCTGATATGTCATTATCATATTGCCATTCACGATATTGATTCCAACCATACTTCCAAATTGAATATGCTATGAATAGTCCACTAAACATTAGCCCATATCCCCAAATATGATCTTGAACTTCCAAGAATTGAGGAAAGGCGACACCTGTGTCTTCATCCATTTTTATCCATACCGCAGCACTTGGCAATCCGAAAAGGAATATTGCAATAGTAGTGAAACCAACAGCTTTCTGACGTTCAATGCCATGATCAACAAAGTTTCTAACACATAATTCAACAGTTGAAATCATAGATGTTAATGCTGCAAATGAAAGAGCTAAGAAAAACATTGTAACCATTGCTAACTGGATTATTGGGCCACCTGGTGCTTGTGCAAATACTTCTGGAAGGACTAAGAAAGTAATCGCACTACTACCTCCGCTGACCGCACCCAGTGGATCATCGGATACTGAAAATACTGCCATCATTACAGTTAATCCTGCTATTATTGAAATACTATTATTTGCAAGACACATGGTTGCAGCATTTAGAGTAGTGTCTTCATCTTTACGCATGTACACTGAATAAGTAATTGCCATACCCATTCCTGCAGAACATGACCATGCTGATTGAGATAACCCATTAATCCATGTCTCCGGTTGACTAAGATAACCGGGTTGTATACTAAACATATATACAAANCCATCAAGTGTACCATCTTTTAGATCCATTACGAATGAAAGGAATAGTGCTGAGAAGAGTAAAATAAATAGTGAAACCATCAGAGTGACATTGACTTTTTCGATAGCTTTTGCACCTTTCCATATAGCTGCCATTGTTATTACTACAGCTAGGAATTGGAATGCTATCACTTCAGTTCGATCTTGTAGAAAAGAGTTCCATACTTCTGCAGTATCGACTTCAGAACCTAGNCCTCCTCTTATTGCTGTTTGGAAGTAATTTAAACACCATCCTGTCACAACTGCATAGTAAAATCCTATTGCAGTTGATATCCATGCAGTCCAAAGCCCCATCCATGCAAATTTATTTCCAGCAAAAATTCTGAAAGTTCCCACAGTACCTGTTCGACTTCTCTTACCTAGGGCAAATTCAGCAATAATCAATGGAACTGACCATAGAAATAAGAAAATTAACCAAGGTATGAGAAAAGATCCTCCGCCATTAGCTCCAACCATTCTCGGGAAACGCCAAATATTTCCTGTTCCTATTGCAGCACCTATAGTTGCAAAAATTAAACCTAATCTACCACTAAACTCATCGGATTTCGCTCCAGTGTCAGTGCTCATATCATCATTCCCCGAATTTTAGATTAGGATTTTTTTGTTGGTGATTTACTTATAATCTGAGGTTGTGGTTCGCGTGGAAGGCCGAGAATTTCTTCGTCATCTGAAAACATTTCTCGCAAAGTAAAACCGAGGCCGCCCCAAACAAATGTAGCAATAAAAAGGAACATTAGCGTTGCAAGTACTTTTGAACCGAAATCTGCCCTGTAGGCTAATGAAAGAGCNTAATAATCTCCTTGGCCTTCTTCAAGAGTAGGGTATCGGAAGGGGAATGCTCCGTTTGTGGTTCCAAGCATTGCTTTATAGTGAATTTCACCTACNACAGTATCAGGAAGCGGTATATCAGCAGATATCAAAGTACCATTCATTCCATCTTTGAGCTGACACTGCTGATTTAATTCAGTGAAGGGAGACATTTCCCAAGGCATAAAATTCCATTCTGTAGGACCATAATCATCCTGNAATCTTGTNGGTTCAACAAATCTCCACATTAAATGAGTACTGGTCATATTAGAAGTGAATGGGAATGTAGGATCAAGGCACATGTTCACAGGAATATCGCCTGAATTTGGTATCATGATATCTTCAGGGCTTTGTAAAACTTGATTGGAAGTAGTATTTTCTATTCCCACTATTGCCCTATATCGCGGATCATCAGCAATTTCTGTCATGTAAAACGGTATACCCAAATTTCTTACTGCTATATGGGCAATGTCTTCTGGGTATTCATGGAATGCATTACCTATTTCCATAGTGTAGCAATATGAATCATGAACGCCATAATGCCAATCACAAAAATCACCNGTTGTGGGATATAAGTCGGATGATTGCATTGCAGCATATTCAGTCATTTGACCCATTACTGTTCCATGATATACAAGATATTCGTCATCTGGAGAATAACAATTCGTACAATGTCCCCATGGCCATAGAACTAGTTCAGAAAATGAATGCCATGATAATGTTGCCTTGAATTCAGAAGAACCGTCTCCATTATCATCATTCATTTCTGTCATATCTTGGATGAATTTTGTCTCAGGTTCGCTATTTCCNCCTAACCAGTCTTCGTCCACTTGTCCGTCTGCATCNTCATCTTTTCCATCAACATGATCTTCATTAATTAATCCNTCACCATCATTATCTTCATAATTCACTGGTCCATTATAGACGTCATTATTTGGGCCNGCGTCACCTGCATAACATGCACCNGGGAAAAGAGGGCCGGTTGCTCCCAGCGGAGCGCCCCATTCGTATTGGAAATTACGATTCAAATCTACTCCATCGCATGCTGGATCAACTTCCTCGTCGATATCTGGAATTGGTGTAACTCCAGTTGCAGTATTATCTCGTAGATTTTTTCTCCAACCTGACTGATAGCAATTTTCCCATGCAGTCTCTCCACAATATACTTCTCTATCATATCTGTTTCCGTCTACGTTAACCATAGGAATAAGATATATTTCTCTAGTATCCACCATATCTGTGATAAATTGTTCTGAGAAGTCTTCATCAACTCCCAAATCACCTGGCCCACATGGTATTCCGTCACCATTACTATCTTGTGCAGATGCATTCAATCTAGAGCAGTCACCATCATTGTCTATTCCATCCCAGCCGTCTTCATCGATTAATCCATCACCATCATTATCTACTCCGGACATTCCATAATAATATGCTACAGTTTCCAAAAATAACATAGGAACTTCATATGACATCCATTCTCTTGCATGAAAATTTCCAGCTAGCATTATATCTGGTAATTCGGCATAATTTCCACAATCTCCCACAAAGGTGTTACAATCTCCTCCAGTGACTCCTTCTCTGGATTCTCCACCTCCTGTAATTTTAATCCAAGGACTAGGATGATTGTAATACCAACCTTTGTAATCATCAAGAGACATTTGGTCTCCACGTTGGTTTACTCCTCCAATTAATCCTTCATGAAAACTCATGATATCAGGATTACGATCAGCTAGATATTGCATTCTATCTTTCATGGAAAAATAATCATGATACTCTCGAAATTGTAACCTATCGTCTCCTCCCCATGGAAAATATTGATTCACATAATCCTCAGACCAAATATCGCTTGGTATTACTTCATTAGATTCTTGAGCTTCTGCAGTAGGAGCTAATGCAATTGGTGCACCAAGAGAAAGAAGAAGTGGCAATATTAATGCAATCACAGGCAATCTTTGCCCGTATTTCTTGCTTCCGTCTAGTCTAATAGAGTTCATATGTTATTATGGCGAAACACCGTTTGGTCTTGAAACCCACGTATTCCAGTGTTAATAGTAGAGAGTTCTTTATGAATGATAAGTTGTCGGATAAATATGGATGAATTAATTGATTTCTTGGCAGGAGAGCCGAAATTTTTAGATTTCTCACAGAATACTCTGATAATNGTGTTTCTTTGTGGCTTTATTGCCGGTGGCTCAGGAATCTTATCAAGAAGAGTTTTATTTCCTAAGTTAATGGATTTTATAGCAAAAACTGANAGAATAGATGGCAGAGACTTATTTGCTCCTAAATCTCTAGGTTGGATGGTTGGTTGTATAGTAATGAGTATGTCATTGAATTGGATTTCTGCAAATGGAGAACCAGTATGGAATGATGAAGGGATGAAAATCATTTCAGATATATTCTATGCTGGGTTTGTCATTCTAATGTTGCTTGCAGCCTTTAGATTAGTTGACTACATAGATGTTTTAATTGTGGTTGAAGGAGATGACATGGCAGCCAGAAGATCTTTAGCTAGTGTAGCAGAATCTATTGGAAGAGTTGTTGTAGTTGTATTAGGATTCTTCATTATTGCAGGACTGATAGGAGTTGATGCTAATTCATTTGTAGCAGGATTGGGNGTAACTGGTTTAGTAATTGCTTTAGCTGCAAAAGATTCTGTTGCAAATATGTTTGGAGCTATCTCAATACTAATTGATCAACCCTTTAATGTTGGAGATTGGATAATTGTTGATGGNGTAGAAGGAGAAGTAATTTCCATTGGACTAAGAACAACGCAAGTTAGATCTTCTTCTGATACAATGATTACAGTACCTAATTCAAATATTACAAATTCTTCTGTAGAGAATTTTAGTCAAAGAAGATTNCGTAGAATACTGCCTACCTTTGATTTTGAAGCAGATAGTGATGAAANNTCATTNAANAAGTTTTGTGACTCATTATGCGAACAAGTAATCAATGATCCAAGATCGACAAAAAGTGAAGANTCNTGGGTTAGAGTGAAGTCCTTTGCTCCTTCAAAGGTAATTGTTGCAACTAATTTCTATTGTATATCTTCTGCNAAGACACAAAGGGAATTTACAGAAGATATACTGCTCATNGCCAGAAGTAGGGCAGAGGAAAATAATCTAGTATTCCATGAGCCTCGTAAAAGGCAACATCACCAACAAGTCTGAGGTGTTTGAATATGGCTAAACTTATTCTTATCCGTCATGGGCAATCAATTTGGAATGCAGAAAATAGATTTACTGGGTGGACTAATGTTGAATTATCTGAAAAGGGAGAATTAGAGGCTTTGGAAGCAGGAAAGTTACTTTCCAAGATAAATATTGATTCAGTACACACAAGCGATTTGATAAGGGCTCAGAAAACAGCAGAAATAATTATGAAAAATAATGAAGTTTCAAAAGATTTTGTCACTTATGAGGACTTTCGGCTGAATGAAAGAAATTATGGAGAGCTACAAGGACTGAATAAGAAAGAAACGGCTGAAAAGCACGGTTCTGAACAAGTACATATTTGGAGAAGATCTTACGATATAGCTCCACCTGGAGGCGAAAGTCTCAAAATGACTGCTGAAAGAACTATTCCTTATTTTATTGAAGAAATATTACCAGAATTAGAAGCGGGTAAAAATATACTTGTATCAGCACATGGAAATTCATTAAGATCAATTGTTATGCATATAGAAAAATTATCTCCTGAAGAAATAGTGAGTGTTGAAATACCAACAGGAAAGCCTCGTTTTTATCATTTTAATGCTGGAATAATAACTAAAGATCAGTAATTGGCTTCTCCGGAGGAGGAGATAATTTACGATAAAAAGAGTGAGTTAAATAACCTAACAGAATACAAAAAGAAGGTATTATTGTATCCGAAAAAGAAGTTGGAGGATTATTAATAACTGTACTTACTCCCAAAAATACTGAGATAAATGAAAGGGCGGCTATAGTTCTACTGTTATACATACTCTTTTGAAAAGGAATTACCTTAGAAATAATCTGAACGGCAGGAGAAGGGGGCCCAGATTGATTCGCAGTTGACTCTAGAACATCTAGAAGTGATTGCTCATATTCCCATATTGCCAAACCTCCTCTATGTGCATAAAAAACATCTGATGAACTCCATGAAGGTGGTGCAGTATCGATCCAACCTTCAATCAAAGATTTTCTTAAATCAGTAATATCAAGTGAGCTTTGGGTTTTATGGAATAATCGTCCTAAATCTTGAACAAGACAAGAAAGATCTCTGATGGCTGGAAATTCACATACTGGTTTGTATAAACCATCGGCTAATCTTGGAGGGCTTATTCGGAGGAAATACTCACTACTTCCTGAGATAAGAATGTCAGTGAATCGTACATCTCCTAAACTTAGCATACAAGTAGCCTTTCGACTGAATGGTGCCCTCCATATGGTGTTAGCGCTAAGTTTTTCTTCTAAATCCAGTAATCTTTTATTCCATCTTTTTTGATCCATTGGAGTTTCTCTAAATGATTTTACTGAAGAATGATAAAATCCCAAAGATTTGCCAGAATTATGTAAAATATCAATTGCAATTTCTTTATTTCCTTCATTCAAAGCTTGTATTAACTCATCATTTGAATTAGTTCGGTAATTCTTTATTTTCCTTAATATTATGATATCTTGTTCTTTCCATCTATATCCTCCACATGGCTTATCTACAGAAGGATGTGAATTAACTGCTCTAGAATCTATCCTATTATCTGAACCCCAAGGAAGAAATTCTGCAAGCCATTCCATTCCAGAAGATGTGATTTTTACTGATAAACCTCTTTCATTGCTTGATTTAGATATTATTTCCAAAGAATTAGGATCTGGTACATCTCCCCAAAAATCTAATTCAACTATCATACTGTTCCAATCTTCTATGGAATTAATCGGTATTGGCTCTAATATATCCATACTCATTCTATTACCAACCAGTCTGATTGAATTAAATCCGGATGGTGAATCTCCCTTTGTCTGAGAGACCTGCATCGCAGAAGGTCGCCAAAGATTCTCTACTACGGCCATGTCCAACAATTATATTCACGATAAGGTATCATTATTGATGCAATCGGTCGAAGAAGACTTGAATGTGTAGACCGCAACCGGACTATATGGGCGATGGTGACTCTGACATTCCACTTGCTGTTGATATGGATGGTACACTCATTTTATCAGATATGAGTTGGATTAGTATTTACAAGGTAATATTTAGAAAACCTTGGTTAATACCTGGTTTATTATTTAAGGAAATAACAGGTAAAAGAGCTAAATGGAAACGAGATTTAGCAGAGAAATTAAATTTTGATCCAGCTGATTTGGCTTATCATGAAAATTTCCTAGAATGGATTACAGGAGAATATGCAAGAGGTAGGACATTGATTCTTGCTACTGCTTCAGACAGGATTGTTGCAGAACAAGTAGCGGCACATGTTGGATTATTTTCAGATGTAATGGCTTCTGATGGAGATTATAATTTGAGAGGTCAGCAAAAAGCAGATTCATTAGTTGCCAGATATGGTGATAAAAAATTTGGTTACGCCGGGAATAGTCATCATGATATCGATGTTTGGAAGCATTCTGGGCAAGTCATTGTAGTTAATCCAGAAAATGGATTATTAGATAAGATTGGAGATTCGGCTGATGTTATTTTTGAATAAAAATATGGATTAAATTATTGGGTGATGAAATGGGACGTAGTACTATTGGTAATACAGTAGACAGTATTGCAAAATGGCTATTAAAATTTAGAATAATTTCTAAACCTGCAGGATACTTGTCAAATTCTAAATTGGCATGGAGTATCGTCTCAAGAACTGATAGAATAAGAACAAAAAGACTCGAGGCGAGAATAAAAAATGAAAAATTACCAGATCATATTTCAATAATTATGGATGGAAATAGAAGATTCGCTTGGAGCCAAAGCCTTGAGAGGGAGATTGGTCATCTGAGAGGTAAAGAAAAATTAAAGGAAGTGATGGAATGGATTTTAAATTTAAAAATAAAGTATCTGACCGTATATGCTCTTTCAACTGAAAATATTAATGCAAGAGAATCTGAAGAATTAGATTCTTTGTATGACTTATACGAAATTGGGTTAAATGAAATTGCAGAAGACCCTTTAATTCATTCAAACAATGTTAAAGTACAAGCTGTCGGAAGAATTGAAGAATTACCTGAGAGAGTAAAAATAGCCATAAAAAATGCAGAAAACAAAACTTCTTCATACTCTGATTATATTTTCACAGTTTGTCTTGCATATGGAGGAAGAGAAGAAATTGTAGATGCAGTTAAAGAAATTGCTGGAGACCATGCAGATGGCAAAATAGAATTAGAAAATATAAATTCAATGGAAATTTCAAAACGACTATATTCAGCAAATATACCTGATCCTGATTTGGTTATTAGAACAAGTGGAGAAGAGAGAATTTCGAATTTTTTATTATGGCAGATAGCCTATTCAGAGCTTTATTTTACAGACGTTCATTGGCCGTCTTTTTCAAGGAATAATCTTTATGAAGCAATAGAGTCCTATCAATACAGGAGAAGGAAATATGGCAAATAATCAATGTGAAGTTTGTGGTAGAGATGATTACAAGAATCCTGCAGTTACTGTAGATGCAGTTGTCCTTCGTCAAGGGCCCGATGGAGGAGAAGTTTTGTTAATTAGACGTGGACCTTTGCCATTAGAATGGCAAGGAAAGTGGGCATTCCCCGGAGGATTTGTAGATTATGGGGAGAGCCCAGAAGTTGCAGTAATTAGAGAATTAAATGAAGAGACTGGTGCGATAGGAGAAAATCCTGTCTCATTAGCAATTCTTGGAGAACCGGGAAGGGATCCTAGAAAACATTGTATTGGACTATTCTATATTGTTGATGTTGATCCTGAATATGAACCAGTGGCAGGAGATGATGCTATAGATGCGGCATGGATCAACATAGAGAGCATTAGTTCAGAAAATATTGCAGGAGATCATATAAAAATTATTGAAATGATAAAAGATATGATCAATGAATAATTCTAACAGTAAGTGCTACTTCGTATGGTCATGGAACGTAAGATTAAANTCGACACTGGTGGNAAAACATGGGCCCCTTATAGCCCNGGAATATCAGTAAAGGAACACATATGGTTATCTGGACAAATAGGAGTAGATGCTGGAGATACTATTGAATTACAAATGAAAGGGGTCTTAAAGAAAATTGATAGTTTATTAGAAGCAGCCAATAGTTCGAAGAAGGATTTGGTTAAAGTGACAATTTTAATGACAGACATTAACAACTACAATACAATTAATCATATTTATGGAGAATGGTTAGAAGAAATTATCCCTCCTTCACGTGCTGCTTATGAAGTTCCAAATTTNCCCATGGGTGCACTAGTAGAGATTGTTTGTGAGGCCTTTAGAAATTTGGAAAATTAATAGATTTGTAACAATGATTGTGTATCTGATTATGTAGCCAAAGAAGTCTTGTATTAGTCTTCTCACGGCTCGTCATGACAGTCTTCAAGGCGTACGATATTAGAGGTATTGCTGGAGCCGAATTAAGTGCACAATTTTCTGAAAAATTGGGAAAGGCAATTGCGACTCATCTTGATGCTAAAACGGTTTCAGTGGTCAGAGATATTAGAGAATCGGGACCAGAATACCATGCAGCCTTTGTCAAAGGTTTGATATCTGCTGGTGCGAATGTGATTGATCTAGGAGTAACTACAACTGGNGTATTATATCGTTCAACTGTTGATTTACCAGTTGATGTTGCGGTAGCAATTACTGCTAGTCATAATCCCCCGGAATATAATGGATTCAAAATTTGTGAAGGAACCATGCCACTGGGAGGAAAAGAACTACAAGATATTAGAGCTACCTTCGAAAAGGGAGAATTTAGAGAAGGAGAAGGAACATATAAACTTGAAGAAGAATATGAAGAAGAATATATACAAAGAATAATTGAAAATGTTGGGATACTCAAAAGAAAAATCAAAATCGTACTTGACTGCGGAAATGCTGTTCCTGGTCCTTTATCTGTGAAAACATTAGAAAGGCTTGGAGCGGAAGTGATTCCNCTATATTGTGAATGGGATAATTCTTTTCCAAATCATCCTCCAGATCCAACAAGGCAAAACAATATGATAGATTTGGGAAAAGCTGTTATTGAGCATGGAGCTGAATTTGGCATTGGAATGGATGGAGATGGAGATAGATTAGGAGTAGTAGATGAAAATGGAAATTTTATTCATCCAGACAGGCTAATAGGAATTTTTGCAAAGGATGTATTATCAAAAATATCTGAAGATACTTCCGATGACGGTAGAACAATATTATTTGATGTAAAATGTAGTATGGCTGTTGAAGAAGCGATTCATGATTTAGGAGGAATTGCACGTATGGTTAGAACTGGACATACTTTCATGAAAACTGAATTAAGAGAACACCCAGATATTCCATTTGCTGGAGAAATGTCAGGACATTTTTTCATGAATGATGATTGGTACGGTTTTGATGATTCAATATATAGTGCTGCTCGTCTACTAAAAATAGTAGGAGATGAAAGATCNCCCAATGAAGGTGGTCAACAATTTTCAGAGAGATTTCATTTTATGCCCGAATATCCGACGACTGATGAAGGAAAAGTACCTCTAACAGGAGAACGTGAGGCAACAATGTCAGCAGTTTTAGCCGCTTTCGAAGANATGGAGAAATCAACTGTTGATGGTATTCGAGTTAGNTATGAAGATGGATGGTATTTGTGTAGGCCCAGTAATACAGAGCCGATACTAGTAATGCGTGCTGAGGGTCGAAATAAAGAAGCATTAGAAGGCATTCTNTCCGATGTAAATAAACGTATAGGGCATATTGTAGATCTTGAGAAATTAAAATAATTACTCTAAATCTTGAGGGCTAATCATTAATGGAATTACTAATAACATTGCACAACAAGAATTACAGAATAATGTAAATATTACACCAATGCCGCCAAAAATTTGACCCAATTCTGAAGAACCTGAAAGAGTTTCTTGAAGTTGACTTTGCACATATGAAGCCATAAGTCCAGAGGCGGTATTGATTGCAACCGCACCTAAACCAATAAATATTGATTGTTTTTTATAATTATAAAGTTGTAAACCTGCA
>NHGE01000030.1 GCA_002172375.1 Euryarchaeota archaeon TMED129
AAGACAAAGGTTTTGCCATTAAAGGTTGGACAAAAGTACGATTTGAGAATGAAGGTATTATCATCAATGGAAAAAGTGCTATAGCCATGGGCAATTATTTTTTTATGACTCCCAAAGGTGATGAAGTAAAAGTAGAATTTTCTTTTGGTTACATAGTTGATTCAGACAGTTCTCTACGTATTAATTTGCATCACTCATCTATACCTGCAAGTTTTGAATAAAATATCGATATCAGAGGGATAGAATCACTATGATTGAAAAAGAAATAGTCAATGACTACTACAGGCTACCTAAGATAATCTTGATTCTTACAAAAACACTTCATTTAATACATCCATATCTTGCTTCTAGACTTCTTCTTTTTTTCTTTACTCGACCAATATATTTCAAAACTCCAGAAAGAGAGTTAGAGTTCTTGAAGAAAAGTGAATTTTCAAGAATGAAGATACCAGATATTAATAAAAATATACAAATCTATAATTTAAAAAATCAAGGAGAAAAAATTCTTTTGATACATGGTTGGAATGGGAGAGGGAGTCAATTTCATCACATCGCAAAAGAATGCTACAATGCAGGTTTTGATGTTACTGTTTTTGATCTCCCTGGACATGGAAAATCTTCTTCAAAACGATGTAACGTCTCTGAAGTAGTGTCATGTATTAACCATCTAAACCATGAAATCGGCCCTTTTAGCCATTTAATATCACACTCAGTAGGGGCTATTGCAGCATTGAATTCTGTCAAGATTGCTAGAGATTTCAATAGTATAGTAATAATCAGTCTACCATCACTAAAAATTAGGCCTATGTTCACTAATTTCGTAAATATGTTTGATTTACCGGGAAATAAATATACTGATATGATGGTTAAATACTATGAAAAAAAGTATAGAATGAAAATATCTTCACTAGATCCAATCGAATTTGCAAAAAAACTATCTCTAAAATCACTGATAGTTCATTGTAGAGATGACAGGGATGCTGATGTGCACTTATCTGAGGAATTACATAAAGAAATACCGAATAGCGAAATTTTCTTGACTGAAAATCTCGGCCACAGGAGGATATTGAGAGATGTTCAAGTATCTCAAAGGATAGTTGATTTTTTAGAATAAAAATTTGTTAGAAAAATTTAGTATGATAACTAATTTAATATAAAAATATTCTTTGTATACAAAGGTGGAGGTGACAAGCACTCATACATTTTCTGCTAGAATAATTCATTGGGGATTTATCCTTTTGTACGCATATGGTATATTCAAGCAACTAGATGATATATCTGAGTTAGAGAACTCAGAATTACTAATTTTTGAGGTAATTTTCGCAAGTATTTTCTTAATAATTGTTATAATGCGTTATTCTTACATGAGACGTTTTGAAACATTTCTTGGCGCCAGAGAATCTATTCCTTCTGCTCATAAATATCTTGCAAAAACAATCCATATCAGTATGTATTTGTGCTTAATTATTTTACCTCTTTCTGGTTTATTAATTGCTGCTTTGTTTACACAAGGAATTACTGATGGAGCGGTACAAGATTTAGTAATCGAAATCCATGGTTTTTCCGCCGATTTAAGTTATGTTCTCATAGCAATTCACATTGGTGCTGCTCTTTATTCTAGGATTAAGAGTGAAGGTGTTTGGACATCTATGGTGCCAATTTGGAAGGAAAACAAATCAGTAACTAATAAAAAAATAATTAAGATTAAAAATTTAGAGAATAAATTCTTTGAAAAAGTAGAAGATTTCTTTTCTACGCCAAAGTAAATTCTACAACAACACTTGAAACATAATGCCTTTAGGACAAGGTATGGTTTTTACTTCATCTCGCAGAGTTGATTTTCCAATGGTTGACTTGGCTGGTATAGCATATTATCCTAGATTTTGGGATTTAGCACACCGCTTCTATGAAGAATCATGGGAACATACATGTGATATGCATTACAATGTAATATTAAATGAACATAGGATTGGATTTCCATTAATCCATAGTGAAGCAACATTTCACAACCCTCTAAAATATGGAGATATAGCCCAATGTAAATTATCAATAAAAGAAATTGGAACTACTTCCATAAAATGGTATTATGAAATTTATAATCAAAATAACGTTTTGTGTTGGTCTGCGACACAAATCACAGTCTGTACGGACATGGACTCCATTACCAACAAACTATCCGTTCCAGATTGGATGAGAGAAAAATTAGAGAAAATAGTTGTGAAATAATTCATTCCTTTGGCCATTTTTTTGATAATGCTTTACGTAATGAATCATCTAGGATTGCATCCCACCAATTCGCACCCCTCCAAATTGCATATCTGCCTCTAATGCCTCTCATATCTGCGCCATCTAGCCTAGCACCTTGTAAATTTGATAATCCTAGTTTTGCTTTCAGAAGTCTAGCTCCTCTGAGGTCAGCACCATCCAAAGCGGCTTTCATCAAATTTGTACCCTGAAGAGAAGCATTTCTGAGATCAGAACCGGATAGATTAGCTCCTTCCATATCTGAATTATCAAATACAGCTCTCTTCAAATTAGCATTTGGTAATTCCACATTACGTAAGTCCTTCCCAATATGAGAACTAAATGACCAATCTTCAGGCTCTTCTTCCATATTACTAACAACCATTAGTGGTTATTACATAAAGTTAGGTTTTTTTAAAATTAATTTAATCAGAATCCGTGAAATTAAAATGAGTCCTACCCAAGGGCTCGCTATGGATGATGAGACTAGCGCCGGATATCCTTTAGTTTTACATTCAGGAGCAGATTCTTCAAAATTAGGAGGTGTTGCAATATGTGGATTTTCTACAGTAGGCTCTGTCGGAGTTATTGCTGCTTCACATCTTATCAGATCCCTAAATCTAGAACCAATGGGTACTGTAATGCATCCAAAATTTCCAGCTATAGCATTAATTCATGATTCTGTCCCAAAACATCCTGTAAGAGTATATCAAGGAGATGAAATAGGAGTATTTACAGCAGAAATTCAATTTCCAAGTGAAAATGATGTTTACTTCGGCCAGACCGTATTAGAATGGTTTACCAAAGGAGGATTTAGTAAACTAATAGTGATAGATGGAGTAGTAAGTAACGATCTAGGAATAAAAGAAGAAAGTGATTTATGGAGTGTATCTTCAACAGGAGAAGGCAGAGACAGACTTGATGATGCTAATATTCAAAGGATNCAACAAGGCGTTGTATCGGGTATTGCTGGTTATTTAATAGCAGANGGTGAAAGACGAAATCTCGATATTACAGCACTATTATCGGAATGTAATCCAGTATATCCGGATGCAAGAGCAGCATTAATTGCAATTGAAGGACTTAGTGAATTACTGGATATGGAAATCCCAGTTAATGATTTATTAGAAGATGCACGTAAAATAGAAGACAAAGTTCGTGAGGCATTTGAAAGAGCTCAATCTATAGCACTTCCCGCACCTGAGGATGATGATGAACTTCCAATGTACTAATTAGTAGAATGGATTTGTACCTGCAGCATGATCAGTAACATCAATGACTTCCGTTATTCCTGGGACTTTTTCTTTTATCATGACTTCAACACCCTGTTTTAACGTTACATCAGCCATACCACAGCCTTGACAACCTCCTCCNAAGGAAATTATNGCCTTACTATCATCAACGCCTACCAAATCTACATGGCCTCCATGTGATGCTACAGCTGGGTTAACTTCATCGGCAATTATTTCGGCCACTGCTTGAGATAATTCATCCATCCATAAAGGATTAGGATTATCAAAACTAAAACCACCGCCCATTAAGGTTTCTTTGTAATCTATAGTTGTACCTTCAAGGTATATTTTACTTTTTAAATCAACTAGAACAGCCATTCCATCTATTTCTAGAGAAATATCATCCTTTTTCCCCTCACTTTTATTGACTAGTTGTAAATCATATTGAAATCCTTTAGGGCCTCTACCNATTATCTCTATTCTCAATAAAAGATCATTATCATNTGCATCTTCTGCAAATTTATCAAGCATTTCACGTGCCTTTGAACTAATGGACAGCATCTCTCTCAGTANATCNTAAGAGGTCGTCTTTATTCAATCTGTCCAATAGTGAGTAACCCTCATCANCTCTTGCTTAACGCATATGCCATGGTATCCGACAAGTATGGTCGTNAGTTACGAGATNTACGTATTTCGGTTACCGATAGGTGCAATTTTAGATGCAGATATTGCATGCCAAGAGAAAAATTTGGTTCTGANCATACCTTCATGCCCAAGAGAGCNTTTCTTTCTTTTGATGAAATAGAAAAAGTTGTAAAGTCATGTAAGGAATTGGGACTCCAAAAAGTTAGAATTACAGGTGGTGAGCCATTATTACGCTCCAATCTTCCAAATTTAGTAAAAAAACTTTCAAAATTAGATTTAGATGTTGCACTAACTACTAATGCTTCTTTATTGCGTAAACATGCAAAAGAACTTTCCGAAGCAGGACTTAACAGAGTTACAGTAAGTTTAGATGCCTTAGATCAAGAAATACATTCCAAAATGACTGATAGTAATACTTCAGTAGATACAATATTGGATGGTATTGATGCAGCAATCGAATTCGGCCTGACCCCAGTTAAGGTAAATTGTGTAGTCCAAAAAGGAGTTAATGAATCAGAAGTAAAAAAGTTGGTAGATCATTTTCGCAATACAGAAGTTATTGTTCGTTTCATAGAATATATGGATGTTGGTAGAACAAATGGTTGGATGTTAGGGCAAGTGATCCCTTCATCAGATATAATCAATTATTTACAGAAGTATTTTGATCTAAATCCTTTAGATTCAGAATCTTCTAGTGACGTTGCGAAGCGATGGGCTCATTCAGATGGTTCTGGAGAGATAGGAGTTATTTCATCAGTTTCGTCTCCTTTTTGCGGAGATTGTGTTCGTGCACGCTTATCGGCAAATGGTTATTTACATACTTGTTTATTTGCTTCTGGAGGACATGATTTACGTGCCATAATACATAATAGTGATGATATAAAAACCCTTACAGATGCCATAAGAGCTATTTGGACAAGAAGGGATGATAGATATAGCGAATTACGTTCTAGTGATAATTCAGCGTTACCTAGAATCGAGATGTCTTATATTGGCGGTTAAGTGTCTAAAGCTAATTTAACTATCAAATCCCACGGAGCATCAGTTCTGATTGATGGTTTTCTACCATAATTTGCCAAACTAGCACAATAACCGGAATCACTTATTTTCTTAACTAATTTCTTAGGACTTGGCGGAGACCCTATTTTCAACCAACTTGATAGAGAATCAACAAGAATATGATGTGGAGTTTCAATCGCATTTGCTTCATTAGCTAAATTCTTGACACTTTTAACAATCCTTCTATTTTCATATTCAAAATCCTTTTCTGTCCATGATAATATATCATCCTTTATTGCATTAGGGGCACACATTTCCAATACTCTTTCTTCTGTCATAAATTCTAACACTTCTTTCTTGCCCATATTTTTTATCCACATTGGCCCAGAAATTCTCTCGTCTCTCCTATTTATCGGATAACCAAATGGTAAAAAACAATGTATTGGCATTACATCTAAACTAGTTTTTGGATGAAGGCCAGATTCTATCGATGCCAAAATTTCTTCGCGTGTCGGAGAAAATACCCTCCATCCTACAGATTCTTCAATTTTATTAGCACCTTCGATACTTCTAATTACTCTTACAGAAACTCTAAGATGATGAGAATCCCAAATTGATATTAANGGCTCTATTCTTCTTTCATGCTTTGCCGCCGCCCTTGCTACGGTAGCCAGTAGAACTCTTAATGCAGAATCATGGGCTAAACCATCATTCCTGACTCTTGCACCATATCTTCTTAGAAGTGGATTTTTCGAAGATCCTGTTAATGCAGCAGTATCCGTGGCACTAACTTCTAAGATTCCTTTTCGTGCTATTGATTGAACTGCCGTATCAAGAAAAGGAATCGGAGATCCATAAGGATCTATATCTACCCAATGCCATCCTTGATTTAGAATTGCAGATCTCAAATCACCGTTTATGGCTTTTAATTCTCCTTCAGAATGAACTGGCGGAAACTCCTCATGTGTCTTTAATGCTAAATTAAGAGCAAATTGATTCATATCAATTATTGTAGCCTTAATTCTTTTTGCACTGTCTTCAGGTAATTCGTTCAACCACCTTCTTGCTCTTAAACCGGTAGCAGANAATCCATCAACAGCATATATTGGNCCATTTCCCAATAACNCNTTNTCAATTGCATACTGCATTAGTAGCACACTTCTTGTCCTACTTCTACTCATTGCNGGATTGTAGAAAACAGGATTTTCACCCTTTATCGCCGGACCTATCTTATTCTCATCGGGGTCAGAAAATAATCTCATCAGAGTTTTACCTTCTCTATGTAGAACATCAGGCCATTCGTCCACAGACTTATCTACCATATTATCACGTATAATTAATGCCCATGTAAATAGTATCTAACTTCAATAGTGCTCAAATATAACGCTACTATCAATATGAGTTACTTTTCTACCATCATCATTCACTGAACCTACAATTTTTGTTCCTGGTAATCTTTCATCCAACCAATCCACAATCTTATCAGCATTTTCTGAAGAAACTGCAAGAACCATTCCCATGCCCATATTAAATGTTCTATGCATTTCTCGATTATTTATTACTCCAATTTCTGCAATCCAATTGAATTCAGGATGTATCGGTAAAGGATTAGATATTTTCCATCCCAACCTATTATGTAATCTAAGAAGATTAGACAAACCTCCTCCAGTAATATGGGCCAAAGCTTTCAATTCAGAAATTCNACATGGNCCTNTTCCTTCTCTACAGGATATTATCAAATCAATAATAGGATCAACATATATTTTTGTCGGGTTAAGAAGAACTTCTCCNAGCACAATATCTTCAGTATGTTCAGGAAAACGTTCGATTACTCTACCTACATGTTTTGGATTAAATGGCACAATATCATTTAACGATAGGCCAGATCTTTCTAAAACAGCTCTTACTAATGTGTATCCATTTGAATGAATGCCACTGCTTGGAAGNCCAATCAAGACATCTCCAGATTCCAAATTTTCACCNGTTATCGCTTCACCTTTTGGAAACCAACCCANTGCTGTACCTGACAAGTCTAATTCATTTACGATCCCTGGTAATGTGGCAGTTTCGCCNCCTGCTAATGTTATNCTAGCTCTTTTGCAAGCTTCAGAAAGAGAAGAACCTAACTTTGCATGAACATCAGGATTAGTTTCTGGAACAGCTATATAGTCAACGAATGCTATTGGTTCAGCACCTACACATANTAAATCATTTACATTCATTGCGACACAATCTATGCCAACGCCCTCCCATCTTCCAATTTCATTAGCCAGTTGAAGTTTTGATCCTACTCCATCAGTAGCAAGTACCAATCGAGAATCTCCAAATTCTACTATTCCACCAAAACCTCCCGGTAAATGAACAGGAGCGCCTTTTTGACCACTTTTCCTAGTCGACTCACTCAATGCATTAATTAAACTAGAAACAGCCTTTCCCTCTGCATCGATATCAACTCCACTGGAAGAATAATCCATCGACTCTTCTGATTTCACATTCGGCCGATATACTAGTACAATTTCATCTTCTCGGTTAACAATATTCTCGATATCCATGTAATATCATAATTCTAGTTATCAAAAGAATCAGTAATANTAATGACGATTTAGAAAGACAAATTAGTACTACCAAAGATAAGTAATAATAATAAGATTGAAACTTATTAATCTAATAATTTATATCTACCAATTTTATTAAGAAAATCTTCGTTTAAATTACTATTAGGGNATTATTTATCATTAGANTATATAAACTAAATAAACAATAGAGTCTATAAGTGTTACACTTTCTCGCGAAGGCCCGGAGTGTGTGTATCACGATGAATAATAGAAAAATAATAGCAATAATGATGACTACCAGTATGCTTGCAGCAGCATTTGCAGGATGCCTTGGTGGAGATGACGATGAAGAAGAATGGGCACTATCTGTGGCAAGTGATGTTGATAGTGTTATAGTATCTACAAGTTGGGATAGCATTTTAGGGTCTATAGCTACAAATAGCTTTGACACATGTGATGCAATAATCTCTTCTGTAACGATAACAACCGAGCGTGATGCTGAAGTAGATTTCACTACAGCATACTACTCTAGTACTCAAGGAGTAATTGCAGGACCTGGTGTTGCTGCTATTAGTGATGTATCAGAACTAAACAATGCTGATACAACAATATTAGTACAAACAGGAACAACATCTGATTTATACGCTGCTAGCGATCTTCCATTAGCTACTGTAGTAGCTTTAGATGATTTCGACTCAGTATTCACTAGCTTAGCTCAAGGAACTGGACACTATGCTCTTGGAGATGCACCTGTACTAGCTTTAGAATCAACTCTATTGACTACATTCTCTCCAGAAAATTTTGGAATTGTAGTTGCTGATGATTCAGATAATGAACTAGAAGATGCATTAAATGTTGCAATCGCTGCAATAATAGCATCCGGAGAATATGATGCTCATCTTGAAGCATGGTTCCCAGGTACATCTGGAACATTAGAGGATACAACAACTGCTGCTACAGCAACTGCTTATCCTATGCCTACTGAAGGAAGTGCACTAACAACTGTTCTAGAATCAGGAAACTTAAGATTCTGTTCTGATACTACTTATCCTCCATTCGAGAACTTAGATTCTGCTGGAAATGCAGTAGGATTCTCTATGGACATTGCTGACGCTTTAGCAGATGAGATTGCAGAACACTATGCAAACATCGCAGATACAACTGTATTGGGATGCACAGATTCAGCTAACCCTAACTATGATTCAGCAGCTAACCTAGATGATGGAACTTGTGTAGATGGAGTGAAAATTGGTTTCCTATTAGACCAAACATCACCTGCTATATCTGCATATGCTTCTAACTTTATGGCCGCAGCTCAAATCGCTATTGATGATCTAAACGCTATTGAGAACGGAGCATTCTTCGAACTAGTGGCTGGAGATACAGCTTGCGATGGAACTGTAGCAGGCGCTTCAGCTCAAACACTTGCTGCGAGCGGTGTTGTGGGAGTAGCAGGAGCAGCTTGTTCCTCAGCTTCAATGGGGGCAAACGCTGTATTAGCGCCTTTAGGAATCCCAATGGTTTCCTATGCTAGTACTAGTCCAGCACTTTCTGATGCTGACACTTATCCTCACTTCTTCAGAGTAGTTCCAAGCGATGCTCTTCAAGGACCTGCAATGGCTTCAATGGTCGTCGCAGTTGGGATGCAAGGAGGAGCTCCAGATGCAGCAACTTCAATGATGGCAATGAATCCAGCATTAGTTCACATGACAAATGATTATGGATCTGGATTAGCAGGTGCATTCGAAGGTGCATGGCTAACTTCATCTGGTGAAACTGCTCTTTGTGCAAAGATAGGATATGATCCAACTGATGCAACCACTAATTACGCAGCTATGGCACAACAAGTCATAGATGCTGGTTGTGGATCTGTGGTCACAGTGACATACTCAGCAGATGGTGCAGATTTCATGGAAGCACTTAGAGGATTAGAAGCAGCAGGTGGATTATCACCAATGCCAGCATTCGGTGGAGATGGAATTGCATCTGAAGATTGGATTACTGATTTCTCAGCTCCAGCTGCGGCAAACACAGTATTTGCAACTAAACCACGTGCATCAACAGGTGCAGGGACTTTCGCTACTGATTGTGCTGCTGATGATGCTTGTGCTGGTGGAATTTACACTGGTGAAACCTATGATGCAATTACTATAATTGGTAAAGCGTACAATATGGAACAAGGAGCCAATATGGATATGCACATTCCTATGGTTGGTAACGATTATGCTGGAGCTTCCGGCACAGTTGATTTTGATTCAGTAGGAGATATTCCTGGTGCAGGATATGATATATGCATGCATGCAATCATATCTTCAACTGATACTTACCTAAACTGTATGCACTACTGGACTTCTGAAGGAGGAGTGCAAGAATATGAATTCACAGGTCAGACAGTAAAGTTAGGTATGCTATTAGATCAGACTTCTGATGCAGTTTCTGCTTATGCTCCAGGCTTTATGGCTGCAGCTGGTATAGCTGAAGCAATCATGAATGCTGCAGGATACAGTAATGGATTGCAATTCGAGATAGTTTATGCTGACACAGCATGTTCTGAATCAGGTGGAACTGCAGCAGCACAAACACTTGCTAGCGCTGGTGTTATTGGAGTTGTTGGAGCAGCTTGTTCAGGAGCTTCAATGGCAGCAAATGGTGTGTTATCTCCGTTAGGAATTCCAATGATTTCCTATGCTAGCACAAGTCCAGCATTAACTGATGATACTGCTTATCCAGATTTCTACAGAGTAGTTCCAAGTGATGCTCAACAAGGAGCAGCAATGTCTGATGTTATCACAGCAGGCTCTTCTGTTGCCACAATCCACATGAGCAATGATTACGCAGTTGGACTTGGGACTTCTTTCTCAAATGAATGGTCTGCAAATAATGAAACCATGTGTCAAATGATATCATACGATCCAGCTAATTTTGATGCAGACGCTATAGCAACACAAGTTATGGACAATAACTGTGATGCAGTATTCCTAGTATCATATGCAGCAGATGGTGAACAATTAATCACTTCACTTGGAACCGCAGGATACACTGGTGCAATATATGGTGGAGATGGTATTGCAGATTCTAACTTCAATGGCCCAGATGGCATGATCGCTACCAGACCTGGTGCAAATCCAAATGCTGGAGATACTGTTCTATCAGAAAGAGCTCAAGCTTTCCAAGCCCTATGTGGCGCTAATGCAGCTTGTGCAGGCGGAATTTACACTGGTGAAACTTTCGATGCATTCATTGTAATGGGATACTCAGTATTCGCTATGG
Source organism: Euryarchaeota archaeon TMED129 (assembly GCA_002172375.1). Taxonomy (GTDB): domain Archaea; phylum Thermoplasmatota; class Poseidoniia; order Poseidoniales; family Thalassarchaeaceae; genus MGIIb-O3. Next base: position 10,946 of record NHGE01000030.1, read on the forward strand.
CAACAAGTCCAGGTGTACCTCTGACTTCAATGATTGGAGCTGTAGGGCAAGGTTTTGTTGGAGCTACTGGTTCAATCACCTTCATGCCAAATGGAGATTTGATGGGTGGTAGTGGATATTGTGTTGGTACATTCGATGCAGATAGCATGTTTACTTGTACTCAGCATTGGTCTATCTCTGATGGATTAACTGACATAACAACAGAATAATCCTCTTGAATATTTATTATTCATTGAAGGATACGCAAAGCATCACGGTGGGGAAACCCGCCGTGATGTACTTAAATCCAGTAATTTTGGTGACTAATTAATGTATGGTTATTTATTTGTAATATTATCATTAACCTGCATAGTATCATTAAAATTTACCAACAATTGGTCTTCTATTCCTAGGGTCTGGACAAGACTTCTCATCTGTTCAATAATATTCATCGATGCATGTTTAGGATTATTATTTTCTGAAGGCTCTATTAATCTATTAAATATAATAATTGATAATAAATTACCAGAAGAAAAAGGTTTAATTTGGTTATTACAATTTTTCCAAGCAACTAGTGCAGCATTCGGTTATGTCAAAATAATATTTGATGACTTTCCAAAAAATTCACTTAGAACAGTTTCAATGATCCTGTCTCCCATTTTTCTGATTACAGTAATATTAATTATTTGTGATTTTCTTCTAATTGGCCGTGATACGACCGCTGTAGCAAATCTTGATTTTGTTCAAATAACTACATCTACATTTAAGTGGTCAGCAACTTACTTATCAATTGCTGTAGCATTAACTTTGACATATAAGGTCCAGAGATATGGTAACTTTGCCCAGAGTGAATTTTTTATGCTCGGGATGTATATTGCTATGGCAATAATCTGGACAGATCATTTCTTACCAACCACAATCGCTCCCGCAGATGGAGTTTTAGTTTGGTCTGCTTTAATTTATACTTTAATCGCAGCTTTCTTTATTACCGGTATAGCCGGATTAATGATAGATAGACTAGTTTACAAAGATTTTCGGAGGAAAAAAGCATCTCCACAAGTCATGATGATTGCATCACTTGGTGTCGCATTAGTTTTAAGAGCTGTAATCTGGCTAAGGTATAGTTCTAGATTCAGACTTTTCGAGCCCGATAAAGACTGGAGGATGACCACTGAGACTCCTGTGGCCCAATTATGGAAAATACCTACATACAAACTGAAAATTAATTTTGGTAAAAATGAACTGCCCAATGGTGAAATGTATACATCAGTACATTGTGAAGTAAAAGATGGAATAATTAGTCAAACACAATTAGACTATATTCCAACTTTTGAATTATACAAATTAGATAAAACTGATTGTGCTTCTCAATTAGAGACAGGATTTGCTTTCTATAACGGGCCAACTCCAATCATAATATTTTCAACTGTTTTGATGTTGATGATTTTGTTGAAAAAAACGAGATTGGGACGAAGGATGCGAGCAGTTGCAGATAATCCAGAGCTAGCAGCAAGCAGTGGTATAAATGTAGAAAAAATCCATGGTTACAGTGCGTTCCTTACTGCCGGTTTGGTTGGAGTAGGAGGTGCAGCATTTGCAATGACTGTAAAATTTTCTCCTACCACTGCATTTACACTATTATTGCCCGCATTCGCAGTAATTGTATTGGGGACTATAGGATCAATAGAAGGTGCTATTGTCTCTTCATTGATTATTGGGTTCATAAGAGCCACATCTTCTCCGATTCTTTCCGGTTTAGGTCAGAACTTAGATAGGACAAATTATTCCTCATTTGAGGCAGTAATGCCCTATGTATTTCTAATTGCAATATTGTTGATAATGCCCGAAGGAATAGGGAATGCATATGAAAAGTGGAAGATAGAAAGACTCAGAAAACGTGCCATAGACAGATCCAAACCGTCAAAGAAAATTGGTGCACTACTTTCAGTATTTTTTGGGTGGATCGGACTTCACAATCTCCAACAAAGAAAAAACTCAAGATTTTCTAGTATGGCACTATTGACAGGATTTGCTTATTTAATTAGTAGAATTACTAATTTTATAACAAACCATTCATTTTCAAAACACGCTTCACCCATTAGGGATGAAGTCGGTTTTTCATATAATTCAAATTATGAAATGAGAACTGGTAGAGATGATTGGATATTCTTACCTTCTGATTCTCCTTTATCCATCGATGACGTATCTTCTGAACCTCCTTCTGATATTGCGCCTTATTTACACGATCAATGGCGTCAAGACACGCTCGAGAGTATGAATAATTCATGGTCTGACTTAATGAATTCTGAACTATTATTGGTAGATAGTCTAACTCTAATAGGTGATTTATTATGGCCTAGTGTACCTATATTAATTTGGATATTTGCATTATTTGAAGGATATAATTTGTACAAGAATATCGACAGAGATCCTATGACAATTATTTCAACCTATACTACTAGATTAACTTCTACAATAATTAATGTAATTTCTGATAGTAGATTAAGTAGAATAAAAAAGAATATTTCTTCAGGTCTTACTTCTATAAGAAATAAGAAAATAAATTTAAATTTAAAAATAGATAAAAATTTATTATTCGCTCTTATTCCATTCATTTTTGTTATTTCTGAGACTTTAATAGAGTTTATTTTCCTTTCATCGATACTGTGGATTGTCGTTTTTTCATACAATTCAAAAAAGTCTAACTTAACTCTACTACAAGAATTAAAAAATAGATCTTTATACGGAAGAGAAAATCCATTTATGTCAAATATGATTTTCCTTACATTATTGATTTTATTCATTTTGATAATATTATGGATGCCTGTAGCAGAATTTGCAGCAAATGCAAAACTAATTAGGGCATTTAATATTTCTAACATCGTCCTTTCAATTTGTATTTTTATATTAATGGGCTTTTGCCTTAACCTACATACTGGGATAACTGGGATGGTTAATTTTGGTATAATTTTCTTTGTTGCCTTAGGTGCGTTGGCAGTAGGTATTCTTGCAGGACCAGAAAAATATAATGGGTATAATTGGCCAATTTATTGGGCTCTGATATTTGGTCTATTGGCAGCAGCTGGTTTCGGTTGGATGCTTGCATATCCAACTGCTAGACTAAGAACTGATTACTTTGCAATAGTCACAATATCATTAGGAGAAATTCTCAGGGTTTTACTGTCCTCAGAACCAATACTCCAATCATACAATACAGAAGCATCTTGGTCCAGCCCAACTCCAGGAGTTTCACAATATCCATTACCATTTGAAAAATGGTGGTTCTGCGGTGATTCAGTCCCATTAGATTTTGTAACTAGCGAAGCCCTAACTACATTTAGCGCAAGAGATTGTGAAAATGCTATTGGAGGAACAACTTTCGCTGGAATATCTCAAGATATCAACAGTATGTCCTACAAAGTAATGGATATACTAAGTTTAGAAGACGCTGCGCCATATGTAATTCTATTATCATTAATGTCAGTGCTTTCAGTGATTATAACCTGGGCAATTCTTCACACTCTTCTAAATTCTCCATGGGGAAGAATTCTTAGATCGATCCGTGAAGATGAAGAAGTTTCACAACATCATGGACATGATGTATTGATGTACAAAGCCTCTAGTTTAGCATTAGGTGCAGCAATAGCGGCTTTGGCTGGAGCATTCTGGGCTTGGCAATTAAAAGGATTCCAACCAACATTTTTGACTCCAGCAAACTCCACATTCTTAGTATGGGCAGCATTCATTATTGGAGGATCAGGAAATAACAAAGGTGTCATTGTAGGATCTTGTATTATTTTACTATCAAATTATGTTTTTAGAGTTCTAGATGCAGGACAGACATCACCGGATTTACCGTTGCATGAAACTGCAGTATTCATTGATGGTATATTCTCATGGTTGGTTTCAGATTATGTTGAAGTCATTATAGTCTTTACAGCAATAATAATATTTGGTAAAATAACAGATAAATCTGATTATTCCGAGACTGGATTTTGGGGTATAATAGTATTTTTGATATACGGTTCATTAAACAGTCCATTTTCAATTCAGGAATCATTTTCAGATATTAATTCTGATGGTAAGATAGATATCATTGCTGAAATGGCATATGTAAATGTTTTATTAGTTGGCTTAGTTTTAATATTGTCTCTGAAATATAATCCAAAAGGAATACTCCCAGAAGTACCTAATCGACCAAATAGGCCAGAAAAAAGTGGTGATTCATCGTGAGTGAAGATATCGTATTAAGAGTTAATAACTTAAAGAAGGAGTTTGGTGGCTTAGTAGCAGTAAAAGACGTTTCTTTTGAAATTAAACCCGGAGAATTCGTAGGACTTATTGGTCCAAATGGTTGTGGAAAATCTACAACTTTCAACTGTATTAGTGGATTATTAAATCAAACGTCAGGTGAAATTGAGGCATTTGGAACTGATATTTCACAGATGAGGCCAGACCAAATCCAAAAACTTGGTTTCACGCGAACTTTTCAGCATACTCGTTTATGGCGTCAAATGACAGTGATAGAAAATTTACTGATACCTCCTCGGAATCAATATTCTCCAAATTCTCTAAAATCTCTATTTTTTCCTCAATCACGCCCTAATGAAAAAACCAGACTATCTAATGCTTATGATGCATTAGACCAACTCGAAGTTCCTCATATGGCTCATAACTTAGCAAGCGAATTATCTGGAGGGCAGAGTAAATTAGTTGATATTGGACGTTCTTTAATGGGTGATCCACAATTACTTCTTCTTGATGAGCCAGTAGCAGGAGTTGCTGGCCCCCTTGCAATGAAAATATTCAATAATTTACGAAGAATTGTAAATGAAACCGGTATTTCTGTATTAATTATAGAACATAATATGGATTTCATACTACGCCAAGGAGTAGATCGTATCATAGTGATGAATGAAGGAGAAGTTTTGATGATTGGGACTCCGGACGAAGTTAAGAACAATAGAGAAGTTATTGAGGCTTATTTAGGAGAATGAGGGATTAATATGTCAAAAATACTTGAAGTTACTGGATTAGAAGGAGGATACGACACTGTCCAGATTCTGCATGGTATTGACTTGTATGTTGATGAAGGTGAATTTGTAACTATAATTGGTCCAAATGGTTGTGGAAAATCGACATTTATAAAAGTCATTTTTGGTATTGCTACACATTACAGAGGAGACGTTCTTTACAATAACGAATCTATATCTAGTTGGCGAACAGATCAACTGGTAAATAACGGAATTGCTTATGTCCCTCAAGTAGATAATGTATTTCCTTCATTATCGATTTTTGAAAATTTACAAATGGGTGGAAATAATTTACCAACTAAGGTACTTAATGAGAGAATAGAAGAAGCTCTTTCAATGTTTCCTGATCTAAAAACAAGAATACATGATCTTGCAGCTTCATTATCAGGAGGAGAAAGGCAAATGTTAGCAATCTCAAGAGCATTAATTTCAAAACCCAAATTCCTTCTTTTAGATGAGCCAACAGCTGCTTTATCGCCGTTGTATCAATCTCAAATTATCGAGAAAATAGATAAATTAAGAGATTCAGGAATTACTATATTGATAGTTGAACAAAATGCCCGCCTTTCTCTTGCTCGCTCTGATAGAGGATATATTTTTGCAAACGGTAAAGTTGTACATACTGGAAAAGCAGTAGATATTCTCAACGATCCTGAAATAGGCGAATACTTCCTAGGAAACAAATCAGACTGAACTATTTAGTCAATGATTTATACATAAACGGGAATGATATATCCATCCTATAATCTATTGAAGAATGATTATCGTCAAACTCTTCATGAATATGGTCTATTCCTAACGCTTTGAGTTTGTCAGATAATTGCCTTGCTCCAAAATGAAGATTGTATTGATCTTTGAACCCACAATCAATATATATCCCCTTTAACTTCTTGAGATTTTCTTGAACACCAATACTATCAATCATTACAACAGGATCATTCTTCAACCATTCTGCCCATCTAACTTGGTCCACAACACATGTCCTCAGGTCAACAGGTAGTCTAATTCCCATAGGAGCATCTGGATCAGGATCATAGAATGCACCCATCGCCACCATCATCAAAACATGAAAATCATCATGACTAATCTTCTTTGAAGATTTAACATGTTCAAGAAAATTCTTTATTCCTCCATGTTTTTCTAATTGTGTTACTGATTTAGGAAAATCACCCATGAATAAGGACTCAAACCCCATATCTCCGGAGTGACATGCTAATACACCCCAATAATCAGAATACAACATACCATGTACTATTGCTCCATATCCTCCACTAGATTTACCAAATACTCCACGGTTTTGTCTGCCCTTTTTTACCGGAAATTTTTCTTCAATTATTGGAATCATTTCTTTAGTTAAGAAATCAGCCCAATTACCAACAGCTAAACTATTGATGTACTGATTACCTCCTAAAGTTGTGAAACAATCAGGAAGAGCAATAATGACCTCTCCCATTTTCCCTTCACTCACTAATCTTTCAACTCTTTGAGGGACCGATTCTGCAAATGGTTTCCAATTAGTGTGTGCTAATCCACTGCCCGTATATCCAACCAAATCAACAAATAATGGATATTCTTTCTCATCTTTATTCCAATTTGGAGGCAGATATATTGCCACTTGTCTAGTACTAGGATCTCCTAGCATATTTCCTCTAATAGATTCTGAATCGATTGTTAAAATTTTTATTTCTCCTTTAATAGTACCAAATGTATGACTAGGCATATTACTCTCTCCTTAATTCTAGTTTGACAAAGTTCCCTTCACCAGGGACTCTACACATCATACTAGGTTTCACTCCATCTGACATTATTCTGAGATGAATTTCAGCAGTTATGGTCACTATAGCACTGAATAGATGTCCTCCTAATACATTCATATCATCATCAGACATGATGACATGTATGTGAGTGAAAGGACCATCAGGGCCTGGACAGAGATTTCCTTGAGTTGATAATAATTCTACTGGGCCAGAATATTTTGTTTTTTGATAAACTCCGTCAGAGTCAAGATAGGCAACCTCTGCATCCTGAATTCTCCCGATTCCACTCGTTATTGCAGCACTCTTTATTCCTTTATCTGACAAACTTCTTATTGCCTCATGAATTTCTTCTCCGGGGTCTAATCTAACAAAAACATCTCTACCTGACACTATGTGTTCCATAATTCGGGATAAACTTCTTTCCTTTAAGGTCTCGATTATACAATTCAATATCTTGGCTAAATTAGAATTATTTTCCACTAGAAGTTTTTTTACTAGATTTTATTGCAGGATATCATTTATTTTTCCAGTGGAAATAAAGGGGTCACATTTGGTATCCAATTTGATTATGTACCTCCCCTCCGGTTCAGCAAAGCCCGGAGGACAATTGATGACTATTCATGTACAAGATTCTAGTGCAAGATGGAAAACTTTCCTCACGACTGCCAAAGAAGATGAGATATTGTTACTACTTACAAAACAGTCCCAAACTCCAGTTTTAAAAATAGACTTTCATGAGCTACAATCCTTTGATTCTGAATTTGCTGATTGGATCCTAAAAGACCCTCGTGCGGTGCTAGATAGCGGATCTAAGATGTTAAATGACCTATGTCTTGAAAGAGGTGGTTCTGTTGTTCATTGTCTAATTCGAATAGGTGAATTACCAGGTGATGCTAGAATCCATTTACGAGAAATTGGTAGTGAATCAATTGGGAAATTTTGCAGTGTTGATGTTGTTGTGAATAAGGTTTCAGAAATCAAACCTAGGCTATATATGTCTACCTTCAAGTGTGAAACATGTGGCTTTGAACAAGATGTTGAGCAAAAAGATGAAAGAGAATTGAAAGAACCTTTGAGATGCCCTGAAATAAAAGGAGGTTGCGGTTCTTTCGCTCGAAAAGGAGAAACCACTTTTCAATTAATGATGCAAGCTTCTAAGATGATTAATAATCAATTGATCGAGGTTTCAGAACTTCCTGAGAATGTACCTAGCGGCTCACAACCAACAAGAGGAATATTATTCCTAGAAAGAGATTTAGTTCTTACTTTGGTACCTGGAGATAGAATTTCCGCTAATGTTATCCCACAAGTAAGGCCAGAATTCAAGAGAAATAAAAAAACACCAATGTTTGAAATTGTTTATGATTTGATTAGTGCAGAGCATGAATCTACTCCATTTACTGAAATTGATATCGATGATGAAGATACTGAAACAATAATAGAAATATCGAAAAGACCTGATTTACTTACTTACATGTATAAGTCAATTGCACCATCAATATTTGCCGCTGATGCAAAATTAGAATATGTCAAAAGAACTTTAGCTTTACAATTATTTGGTGGTGTTTCTAGACTCAATAGTGATGGTACTCGTTCACGAGGAGACATACACATTCTTCTGATGGGAGATCCTGGTGTAGCNAAATCTCAATTATTAAAATACATGTCACATATTTCTCCTAGAGGAAAATATGCTTCTGGAGGTGGAGTATCAGCTGCAGGTCTTACTGCAGCAGCAGTAAAAGATGCATTCAATGATGGACGTTTTGCTCTTGAAGCAGGAATCCTTCCACTTTCTGATCGAGGACTTGCTGCAATTGATGAATTTGATAAAATAACAAAATCAGACAGAGGCTCAATGCATGAGGCAATGGAGCAGCAAAGTATACACATAGCAAAAGGAGGACTCACTGCACGCCTCCCTACAAGATGTGCAGTTTTGGCAGCAGCAAATCCTAAAGATGGACGGTTTTCAAATAGGAATAACAGATCTTCTGTACTATATTCATTTCAAGAAACTGGATTACCTCCGCCACTAGCATCACGTTTTGATGTTATTTGGTTGTTGAGAGATGAGATTGCTTTACAAAATGATGAAAGAATTGCTAAGCATATTTTGGCAACCCGTGCAAGAGGGACGACAGAATCTATGAGGGACAAGGGACTAATTATCGATAAACCAAGAGAAGATGGTATTACAAACATCGGTGTTGATGGTAATGAACATTTGACTACTTCATTTTTGAGAAAATATGTAGCTTATGCCAAATTAAACGTTTATCCACAATTAAATGAAGAAGCAAGGTTATTATTACTTGAATTTTATAGAGATGAAAGGCAAGCATTTTACAGAGAAGATCAACCAGACGATTATGATGATAAAACTAGTAAAGTACCAATAACAGCTAGAGCTCTCGAGGCATTAAGTAGATTAGCCGAAGCTCACGCTAGAATGCATTTGAGAGATATAGGAACTGAGAAAGACGCAGAGGTTGCAATAGCCATTTTTAAACATTGGAGGACAGAAGGCAATGTTGGAGATGAATCCGAATTCCATAGTGAAAGAGCTGCTAAACAAATTAACCCAGATAAAGTAGTTCGGCAAATAATAACAAAATTATGTGAAGAAAAAGGTGAAGCATTAATTAAAGAAATATATGAAGCTTCTAAGAAAGCTAAAATAAAGCCATTTGAAGTAGATCGTATTATAGCTACCTTGAGACAAGGGGGAATATTATTTAATCCGAGAGAAGGTGTTTATTCGTTCGCTTAATATTACATCATTAATAGTGAAATATGAAAGGCAAAGCCCTCTCGAATACTATTATTATGGAGCCGATAGGAGATATTTCAGATCCTGAAAATCTTAATCCTGACATATTAGGATTTATGTGCGGCTTGGAAATACACCAGCAATTAGATACTGGAAAGTTACATTCAAGAATGCCAAGCAAATTATTTGATTATAAATTTGATGACATTCCTCCTACATGGAAAAAATCTGCAAGAAAACTTAGAGCTGCACGCGGAGAAGGAGGAGAAATTGATGTTGCAGCAAGATTTGAACACCGTCGGAACCGTTCCTTTGTTTATTTTCAATCTCCAAATGCAAGTCTAATTGAGTTAGATGAAGCACCACCAGATACACACGATAATGATGCAGTGGATGTTGTATTGACAATCTCTGCAATGATGAATGCAAAACCAGTCACAGCATTACAGGCTATGCGTAAGACTGTTGTAGATGGATCTAACACAAGTGGTTTTCAGAGAACTACTTTAATTGCCAATCAAGGTATTTTAGAAACTAAATCTGGAAATGTTGGGATAGATGTAATCTGTCTTGAAGAAGACTCTGCTAGGAAACTTATTACTGAAAAGACATCTAATGGCGATATAGTGTATTACAATTTAGATAGATTGGGTATTCCATTAGTAGAGATAGCAACTGCTCCTGATATCATTTCACCCGAGCATGCCAAAGAAAGCGCCATTGGTTTGGGAACTTTACTTCGAGACACTCGTAGAGTACGTAGGGGTTTAGGCTCAATCCGTCAAGATCTAAATGTGAGTATTTCTTGTGGAGATAGAGTGGAAATAAAAGGATGCCAAGATCTAGACTGGATTCCCAAAATCATACGTTTAGAAATGGCTCGTCAGATACATATGTATAGATTGGCAAATGAATTACGTAGTGAAGCAAAGCTTCCAAAACTACCTCCTAATAGGTCTAATGATGAAGTACCGGTTGAAAATAGGGTTGCATTACATGTCAAATCAAAAATCAAACATGAAATACATGATGTTACAAAATTATTTTTGAATTGTGAATCAAGTATGGTGAAAAACTCGATATCAAATAATGAAGTCGTTAAATGTATAATTTTACCGGGTTTTGCTGGTAAATTAGGCAGTAAAAAAGATGATATTAATGGCTCTCAATTACCAAGACTTGGAAGAGAATTNGCAAGTGCAGCAAAATTAGCTGGAGTTGCAGGAATATTCCATTCCGATGAATTGCCTGCATATGGAATTACAGATTCAGAGGTAAGTTCCATCGGCAAAAATCTTTCTTTATCAGACAAAGACGCTTTTGTATTGTGTGTCGCTCCNGATTGGCAATCAGATTTAGCCTTAGAATCGGTATTAAACAGAGCAAGATCAGCCTATCATAGGATTACACAAGAAGTTAGAAATGTTGTAATTAGAAAAGGTCAACCAGATGATGGAACAACTACTGCAATGCGACCACTACCAGGGGGTGCACGTATGTATCCAGAGACAGATGTACCAATTCTCAACATAAAAAAAGAAAGATGGCAAAAAATATTGAGTAATTTACCACTTACTCAGCAAGAACGTTATGAAAGAATTTCAGAAATAGGAATTTCCAATAATCAAATAGATGCTGTGATAAGAGCAGAATTAGATGATGTATTAATACAAGGAATTGAAGGAAAAATTGATGATTCAATTCCTTCTCTTCCAGCAAAAGCATGGGCAACAGCAATTTTGGAAAATTCTGAAAAAATACCATTCCCGGTGTTGGCGTCTTCCATACACCTCAGAGAATCTAATTTATTGACACGAGAGGGCGTTATACCAATTAGTAAATTAGCTATAAATTCTAACATCTCAAATTCCAATCTTGTCTCTTGGATGCAGAAAAAGGTTTCAGATTTAGGATATTCCCCAGCTAATACCGATGATGTTGAAGTTGCCATTGATGAAGCAATCAATGAAATGAATGAAATGGTAAAGGATAGAGGTTTTGGAGCTATAGGGCCACTAATGGGAGTAGTTATGAAGAAACTAGGAGGTACTGCAGACGGTAAGTTAGTGAATAAATTATTAAAATCAAAGATTGAAGATTTAATAGAATAATAATTAAATTTAATATTAAAAGTGATTTAATTTAATAACAATATTTATCTTGCTTATTTTTTTGGTTGAAATTCCATGAATACTCTAATACCATTTGCACTTACATTTATTATAATTTCATTTTTCATTTATCAATCTACAAAAAGTAGTGAAAATAATCTTTTTCCTAAAACTTTTGCAACATTTTCCCTCGTATTTATATTGATAACTTTTTCTTCAATTAATACAGAATGGAATAGGATGACATCCGAACTTGTTGACGAAGCAGATGATCCACATTACGGACTTCCGGATTTATGGGATGGTAAACAAGTATTTTGTTTCCATTTTCCCTCACCTGAAACTTCTCCATCTGGATTAGATGATGGCAGACATCATTTTGATTTTGATGGAACAGATTTCAAAACTGATAAAGACTGGAATCAAACTGGTGGTTGTGTAGGCGGTTTTGAAGATTTTGACAATGGTTTAGATTTACTAAATGCGGCTATTGAAGCAACTGGAAATACTTTTTTAATAACTTCAACTGAATTTTCTTTTGGCCTACAAATAGACTCAATATCGGGAATTACACCTTGTGAAGCTTANGAATGCGCATCCGATGGTTCATCTGGAGCTTATTGGCAACTTCTCCATAACGGTGCTTACTCAATGGTTGGAATTTCTGACCTTGCCTTAGATGAAGATAGTGTAGTGACTTGGCAAATAGCAACATATTAATCGCAACTATGAATAACATGGTTGTGGACGATGGGGTTACGAGAACATGATTGATGCACATGCAGTTAACCTTGGGCCTTATGGTTTCCTTTTAGTTAATTTAACACTCCTATTTATGATAGGCTGGGCGTTATGGAAAACTGAGAGAAACTTATCTTCACAGAGTGATACNATAGTTCTGTTTCTCCTAGGNATTTTTGCAGTTTCAGGAAGAATATTACTTGAACCAATACCAAATGTTCAGCCTGTTACAGTAATAATTCTAATGAGTGGCATATATTTTGGAGTTAGTAGATCAATCATTCTAGCAACATCTGTTGCACTANTATCTAATCTTTTTATTGGTCATGGATTGTGGACATTATATCAAGCNATTGGATGGTCATTAGTNGGTATAATAGGAGCCNCATTGTCTAACAAATTACATTTGAATAATGCTACTTCTAACACATCTTTGATGGCGGTGGCAGCGTCCTGTGCATTTATTTTTGATTGGATTGTATCTCTTAGTGTTCTACATACTCTGGGGCCAGATTTACTATTTGTTTATATCCTGTCAGGAATTCCATTTGATATACTTCATGCAGTAGGAAATATGTTTTTTGTAGCATGGCTTGCTTCACCATTGAGTGAAATAATGACGCGTCATTTGTCTGTAAAAAAACCATTGGCGGTGAAAGAACTTGTCAAAAACCGGATATGAAACAACTATGGTTTTGGTCACACGAAATGACCTTAATCTTTCAAGTGGTAAATTAGCAGCTCAGTGTAGTCATGCAACGGCTGAATGTGTTCTTAAAGCAAAGCGTCAGTCTCCACAAATTCTCGATAAGTATCTCAAAACTGGTGCAAGAAAAATCGTTTGTACTACTACAAATGTTGATGCATTGAAGAGGATATACGGTGAAGCTAAAGATGCAGGATTAATTTGCTACATGGTTAGAGATGCAGGTCATACAGAAATACCTGCTGGAACTGTAACAGTAGTAGGAATAGGCCCGGGAATGAGAAATTCTATTGACAAAATAACAAGTAGTTTACCTTTGGTTAAGTGATTCTACCATAATGGTCATGAATAATCACTACTCCAGCAGAGACATGGTGACACAGGTAGTACTATCTCCAGAGACAAGGGAAGAATTGCTTTCCAATTGTCCAGAGATGACTAATTTTGTAAATTGGTTAGATTCAATAGATAGGCGACCAGGACTAGATGAATTAGCCTTTAAATTATCAAATCTGAAACCTAATTCTGCTGCGTTAGAAAACTGTGTCGGTTATGCTAAAGAAGGATATCAAAGACATGTTGTTAAGAAAAGTGATTTTTATGAATTAGCAACAATTTGTTGGAAACCAGGGCAAAAAACTCCTATACACGACCATGTTGGAAGTGATTGCGCATTTCTGATAATTTCTGGTACATCTACGGAAACAATCTATGAAACTAATGACAGTGGCCTAGCATTCCCAACTAAATCAATAATAAGGAACTCAGGAGAAGTATGTGCAGCAGAAGAGCAAGATATTCATGCCGTATCTAACGAGGGAGACTCCGGTCTTGTTGAATTACATGTATATACTCCACCTTTGAGTGGATATAATGTGTATTCTAGTATTTAATACTCATATCATTAGATCTAATGCCTTTTCTACCCATCCTTGTTTTTCAATTCTTCCAGGAGGAAATTCAATTGCATTATTTATTATTTCCATATTTTTCGCATCCATTCTACTGATTTGTTCATATGATATAATTTCTAATGCATTTAATTTTTTTTCTACAAATTGATCAATACCGTCTATTTTAGTCAAGTCATCCGATTCATCAAAATCTGCATCGCCAATTACTTTCCAATTAACTTGATGAACTCTAAGTGCTATTCTTTCGAGAACTAANTCTTCTCTAACCATTAAATTAGCTTTTAATTTCAANTCTGCTTCCATAGCTTCTCTTTCTACTCTTTGCTTTTCTGATTCCATGCCTACAACTTGATNAACTTCACCGTCTGCTTCAGCTTCTAACCTATCTAACTCAGCTTGAACCTTTTCGGCCTTTCTTAATGTCTCGTTTATAGATTCTCTTTCTGCCTTTATCTGTTCTTGCATTTCTTCTTTTTCTGCTTGTGCCTTTGCAGCTTCAGCCTTTGCTAATTCTATATCTTTTTCTAATGCAGCAATTTCTTTGACTACACTTTTTGCTGCCTTTCTTTCATGACTCAATTGTCCTTTTGTTTTATGTAAAGCTTCTTTACTTTCAGCCATTGCTTTTTTAGCCTCTTCTTCTTTAATTGCCCTCTTTTCTCCCTCAGTTTCTATTTTTTCTTCGGCCTTTCCTTTAATCTCACTAAGNTTANNTAACTCNNCTTGAGCCTTTTCTTGAGCCTTTNTAGCCTCTTTAATCTGTTTTTCAGCAATCTTTCTTTCCATTGTAACTTTCTTTGCTTCGGCTTCAGCTTTGGCAGTTGCTTTCATTTCTTTTTGTAATTCCTTTGTTGCTTCTTTAGCGGCAGCCATGGCTTCTTTTGCTTCTTTCATCAATACTTTACTCTTTTCCGTTTCTTCTGCTACCTTTTCTTTTGCTTCTTCTTCTCTAGCTTGTAAAGNCTCTCTAGAAGCCATGGAGTCTTCTGCAGCCTTTGCCATCATCTCTTGAGCAGCAGCAGCCTTTGCTTCAGCCTCCTTTCTTTCTAACTCTGCTTTTTTAGCCTGTGCTTGTGCTTTAACAGCTTCTTTAGCATCCTTTGCTTCTGCTTTTTTAGCCTGTGCTTGTGCTTTTGCCGCTTCTTTGGCTGAAGCAATAGCATCTTTTTTAGCCTTAGCATCAGCTTTAGCATTGGCTTTAGCTTGTGCTTTTGCAGCTGCTATCTTTTCTTTATTCGCTTCTGCATTGGCCTTGGCTTGCTCTTTTGCAGCCGCTTTTGTTTCACTGGCTTCAATTTCAGCAGCCAATTCAGCCTTGGCATCATCTTCTGAAACTTCTATTTTCTTTTTCTTCTTTTTCTTAGGTTTTTCTTCTGGCTCAGGAACTTCTTCTACTACCTCAACTTTCTTTTTTGGTTTAGCTTTCGCTTCCTTAGCATATTTCTGAAGTAATTTTTTAATCATTGTGTCATAATTACCATCAAATTTGGCCAACAATTTGGGGATATTTTCCAACCTAGTTGTTAATTCAGGTTCTTCAACATATTTTTTATATGTTTTCTTCAAAATCGCCGTAGCCTCTTCCTCTGATAACTTGCCCACGGGTTTATGCTGGACAACTTAGGTTTAATATTTTGACCTATAATTTATCAATATTCGCGATTATTGAAAATATTATAATTTAAATTACATCAACATTTCTTCTAATCTAGTTAATCCCAAGTCTACATTATCATAAGAAGGGCCAAATGAAAATCTGACCCAGTTATCGAATTGTTGCTCATCTCGGACAGGTTTAGGATTCACATCAAAAAATGTACCAGGAACTGTCATCACTTTCCTATCCAGCGCTTTCCAAAAGAAATCTATACCAGTATTATATCCTTCAGGTAAGTCTTCCACACATGCCCAAACATAGAATGTAGAATCGCCTTCTAGACATCTAATGCCCATCTTAGTCAATCTATCAACCATCATATTCTTTTTCTTTGAGAACATTTCTCTTAATGCACTAGTTTCTTGATCTGCATATTCTGATTCTAATGCACGCAATGCTAGTCTTTGACTAACTCTACTGGGTCCTCCATCAATTGCACTTGCAGCTCTACCTAAAGTCTCAATTATTTCTGATGGACCTAGGACCCATCCCATCCTCCATCCTGGATATCTAAACGATTTGGTAAGCCCATCAATCACTAGGATTGGATCTGTTTCTGGATCATCAACGAATTCAGCACTTGATACTGGACCACAACCAGGATTCCTTCCCTCATAAATGAAATGAGAATAAAATTCATCCATCAATAAAACACAGCCTGTTTCTCTTGCAGTTTCGCAGTATGATGCTAATTCGTCTCCTTGTATGACATGGCCAGTAGGATTACAAGGATTTGAAACTAAATAACTATCCAGATTTTTGGCAATATTTCTGAATTCATCAGCGGGTATTGAGAAATTATTTTCTTCTCTTGTTGGGATTAAAATTGGTTCTAAACGAGGGGTTGCATAATCCATCATATCTTGATATGCAGTGTAATCAGGTATCTGATATCCCATCTTACCTTGAACTGCACCAAAAATCCGACTAAGCATCAATCTTCCTCCCTGTGCTATTCCAACATTGGCTGCAGTATACGGCTTCTTACCTCGTCGATAATATCTATTGTAATGTTTGGCAACAGCTTCTCTCATCTCATCTGTACCATTTATTGGACCATAAGCCTGATCTTCAGGCTCAATTAATACATTTCTAAGNCTATCTGGNGCGCCTTCCATTTCTCCTATCTCGGGTTGTCCTTGGCCAAGATTACACCAATCAGGATTACCNTTCCAAAAACCTCTTTTTACTGCTTCAGAAACTACCCAAATTACGCCCATGTATGGTACTTCTCGAAATGCCCCTTCTTTTTCCATGTTCTCCGGTATTTGTACATCATATCAATATTATTAATTATATTTTTTTTAAAAATATTATTTATTTCCTATTATCTCAATTTATTTACGTATAAATAATATATTAAGTATATTACCGGCTATTATGTTTAGACCTAATCTCGTTGATTCTATAATTAGTTTGACAATGTGCTTCTTGATGATTGTTGCTCCTTTAACCGCGTTATCTTCAAATTATGAGGAGACGGCCTTGGATGAAGAAACAAGGAAGTACTATACTACAGGATCATTAAATATGCCGGGTTTTCAATCTGGATCAATTTACTCAAATGATACAATTTCTGTTGGGGACCAATATGCATGTGCTGTATCAAATGGAGATGTATTATGTTGGGGCAGAAATTATTATGGAACAATAGGATATATACATACTCCAGGACAAGGCTTACAATATGGTAGTGAGACTAATAAAGAATACCCTACTAATGCCAATTCTCTATATTCCCATTATGGATACTTTGTAGAAGTAGTTGCTGGAGCACAATCGACATGCGCGTTAAACACCGAAGGTGATGTTTACTGTTGGGGTGGAAACGCATATGGTCAATTAGGAAATGGAGATAATGATGTATCCGATAATACCGGACAAGACCGAGAGATAATTACACCAAGATCGGTTCTTCTTCCAGAAAATACATCTGCGATTTCTATTTCTTCTTCAGAGACGCAGCACAAATGTGCAATATTGAATAATTCAGAAACTGTATGCTGGGGTCAAAATAACTGGGGGCAATTAGGTGCTGGATGGACTTGTGATGAGGATGAAGATAGCTGTACAGAAATTAATACCGATAACAATTATTGGGAATACGCGGGGACTTCATTTCCTCAAGTTGTAGACTTCCCCGAAAATAAATCTGCTATTTCTGTTGATGCTGGTGATAGTTTTACTTGTGCAATTACTGAAGACCATTCAATTTACTGTTGGGGTAGAAATAACTGGGGGCAACTCGGACAAGGCAATTATAATTCTCTAAGCTCCCCTGCATTAGTCGAATTACCAGGAGATAGAGAAGCAGTTGCTATCGCTCTTGCCAAAGAAAGTGTCTGTGCAATTTCAATGGATCAAAATGTCTATTGTTGGGGCTATGGTGCCATCGGACAACTTGGTAATGGTAATAATCAGACTAAAACTACTCCAACCTTAGTTATACTGGAAGAAGGCGATAATCCAGTATCCATAACCGCAGGTGGTGCTTTTTATTGTTTAATTTTAGATACCGGGCAATCTAAATGTTGGGGAGAGAATTGGCATGGAGGATTAGGAGATGGAGAGCCTTTGGATCAATGGAACAATGGAATATATCAACCATATCCTTTCAATGTAACAGGCAACCACTCATTTTCTGGAATAGAATCGGGACTTCAGAATACATGCGCAATCAAGACTAATGGTTCTGCTTATTGCTGGGGAAGGCCATATGACGGAGCCATAGGAGATGGATCAAGACTCATGACAGGACAGAAAAATTGGCCATCTAGAGTTGGCACTACTACGAACCCACTCTTTACAGATGCTTCTGAATTAGATCATGATGATGATGGAATAATTACTATTTTTGACTCCAACCCATACATGTGTAGTTCTGGTTTTTATCAAGTAGAAAATATATGTATTGAAGTCCCTGCGGGGTCGTATTCTGTAAATGGTATCCAATATTTATGTGATATTGGAACTTATCAACCTCAATCTGGCCAAGATTCCTGTTTAGAAGCCGATCCGGGCCATTATGTTAATGTGATAAATTCTTCAAATCAAGACGAATGTCTTGCAGGAACACATCAACCAAATTCAGCACAAGGTGAATGTATAGGAAATTCTCCCGGATATTATTCTTTAAATGGTGCTGATCAACAAATTGGTTGCCCTACTGGTTCTTATCAACCATCTGCGAATAGTACAGATTGTATACCCACAGATCCTGGATATTTTACCAACTCTATTGGCTCTAGTTCTCAAACCGCCTGTCCGGCCGGTTCTTATCAACCATATTCAAGTCAAATTACTTGTATTCAAGCAAGTATGGGTTATTTTGTAGCTTCCTCAGGTTCAAACAGTCAAGAAATGTGTACTTTAGGAAACTATTCAGATTCTTTAGGGCAATCTGAATGTACATTAGCTTCTCCAGGGTATTACGTCTCTGTAGATGGTTCAAGCAGCCAAGAGGCATGCGAATCAGGAACATATCAAACCCTACAAGGGCAAACAGATTGTATGTATGCATCTGCAGGTTATTATGTCCCTTCTAATGGCTCTTCACAACAAATTTCTTGCCCTGAAGGCAGTTTTCAGCCTGCAGGCGGAAGTAGTTCATGTATTCTAGCAGACCCAGGATTTTATGTTTCTGATTTAGGTGCAACAGAGCAATTACAATGTCAACAAGGAACTTTTTCTTCTGAAGAGGGTCAAGAAGCATGTACTCCTGCAGCGCCAGGATTTTTTGTAGATACTGATGGTGCAACTGCGCCATCGCCTTGTCCTGCTGGTCAATACCAAGATTCTGAAGGATCTGGATCTTGTGTAGATTCTCCACCAGGATACGTAACAAGTGCAGATGGTTCTTCTACAGCATCCCCTTGTCAACCGGGAACATATGCAGTGGCTGGCCAATCTTCATGCGTGGATGCAGATCCTGGAAATTTTGTATCCGATTCAGCACAATCATCTCAACAACTTTGTGAACAAGGAACATACCAACCTGAATCAGGACAATCTTCTTGTTTACTTTCACAACCTGGAAATTATGTTGATAAATATGGGGCAACTGAACAAACTCCTTGTGATGAAGGAACATATCAATCAGGTCAAAATAAATTAGGATGCATGAATGCAGATCCTGGAAATTTTGTACCTTCTACAGGAAGATCATATCAGAATATTTGTGAAAAAGGACAATATCAATCAGAAGCAGGTCAATCTGAATGTTTAATGGCAGATCCAGGAAATTTTGTACCTTCATCAGGCGCAGACAAACAATTCCCTTGCTCGCCCGGTAGTTATCAACCAGCATCAGGTCAATCTAATTGTGAAATGGCCTCTGAAGATCATTTCGTAGGAGAATCAGGAGCAACTGAACAAACACCATGTTCTTCGGGTGATGTACAACCCAATACAGGGGCCTTGAAATGCCTCAAAGGCCCAAGTACATTTGGTGACTATTTACCAATTCTAATAATTCCTTTACTCATTGTTGCTTCTGCTTTATTTTACAAATATAGAAAGAAGACAGATGGAGTTGCAACTAAAAAGGGTAGAAATGATAAATGGGGAGAGAAAACAATAGATTATGTTCCTAAGACCATAGGAAGAAAGAGGAAATAACAAATTTAAATTATTTTATTTGGTGCTAATTATGCGCGACTACCCTGGAGAAAGAATAGATTTTCGTAGTGATACAGTTACTAGACCTGTTCAGGCAATGAGAGACGCCATGTCAACCGCAGAAGTAGGCGATGATGTTCTCGGTGACGATCCTACGGTTATTGAACTACAGAATCGTATTGCAAGTATGTTAGGAAAAGAAGCAGCAATATTTGTTCCTTCAGGAACTATGTCAAATGCAATTGCAATCAAAACTCATACAAATCCTGGTGATGAAATAATTGCACATGAGAAAAGTCATATTTACCGATATGAAGGAGGAGGATATGCTATGCTATCGGGTTGTTCCGTAGCCCTTGTTGGAGGTGCACATGGCATCATGTCTGCAGATTCTGTCAAAAAAGCAATTAGGAAAGTAGAAGGTAGTCAAGCACATTATCCGAATGGATCATTAGTTTGTGTAGAAAACCCTCCTATGTATGGAGGGACATTTTATTCTCAGGAAGAATTGGATGAGATTTGTGATGTTGCCCATGCCAATAATTGCAAAGCTCATTTGGATGGAGCTAGAATTTTTAATGCTGCTATAGCAAGTGGAACAGATGTTGCACGAATGGTAGAGAAATTTGATACTGTATCAGTATGCCTTTCTAAAGGCCTAGGAGCACCAATTGGCTCAGTTTTAGTTGGTGATAAAAATACAATCAATGAAGCACATAGGTGGAGAAAAATGTTTGGCGGAGGAATGCGTCAAGTAGGAATTATAGCAGCAGCAGGATTATATGTTCTTGACAATAATATTGAAAGAATTAAAGAAGACCATTTACGCGCCAAATATTTGGCTGAAAAAATAAACTCAATGAAAAATTATTCTGTAAATTTAGAAATTACTAAGACAAATATAATTTTCATTAAATGCAATGAAGATAGTAATGATGTAGTTAAAAAATTGTCCAATGAAGGAATAGATGTTTCATCTATTGACGAATTTACTATACGCATAGTAATTCATCTACATATTACAGATGAAGATATAGAAAATACTATCATTGCGTTTTCTAATACACATTGAGACGAAAGTATTCAAAATATATCTTCTCCTCATCGTAATTATGAGGGTCATTATATCGTTCTTGATGATTGCATTTATATTGACTCCAGTTGTATCTATTGCTACAGATTCATCGAGTATAGAAACATGGGAAAATGCAAGATATAAGCAAAATTCAGGTACACTCGGAGGAATTTCAATATCTTTATCCAATGATTCCTCAGTTCATGATTCTATGATGAATATTGAAGATTTTCCAACCATCATCGAGACTTACACTGCAACTTGGTGTGAAAACTGTGTGATGGTTGAACAAAAAAGAAATGAAGCCATAGATAATAATAGTGCAACAGTGATACATTATCACAGACACTATTATGAAACCCAAGATCCATTTGGAGATAATAGTACAGAAAATAGATGGGAATTAAATTATGGTGCATCTTCAATAAATTATCTTGGGGCTTCAAGATTAGCCCCTACAACGGTCATCGATGGTGAACGAATGCATCCCGGCCATCGTCCAAAATCCAGTACTTTGGAGAATGATTTTATCACTTCCATCTCTGTAGGATCTACTGCACCCCT
>NHGE01000004.1 GCA_002172375.1 Euryarchaeota archaeon TMED129
TTTCGATGAAGAAATGGTGAAAGTTTCCAATAGTCTTGAAGAAATGTTAGGAGGAGACGCAAAAGATATTTTAGACAGCATCAAAGAATTTGAGATATTAATCGAATCAGGCGCCGATAGAATAGGGGATCAAGAGGAAAAAATAATTCTTGCAAAGCAGGAAATATCGATTTCTAAAAAGGAATTAATTAAAGCAGAAAAGGCACGAGAAGATGCAGAAAATAATCTAGTTAAGGCAAAAAAAGCAGTTTCCGATGCCCAGGAATCTTTAAAAAATGCTGATATTAAAGAAAAAGAAGCTAGAAAGGCCATACAATCAGGAGATAAACACGGCCGTGATTTGAATAGGAGATTAGGACAGGCAACCGAATCTGAAAATACCGCTCAATCAAATTATGCCAAATCTCAATTGGATTATGATAGAGCAGAACAATTATGCCAAATAGCTTCCGATAAATTGGCTGACTTAGAATCGGAATATGAATCTGCTACTTTAGATAGAGATGATCAAGAATTATTAGGGGAAGATATCCAAAAAGCATCACCTTCTGTTGATAGAACTTCTCTGGCCGAAGAATTAAGAAAAATCCAAAAACAAGATGCACTTTTATGTGGGGACAGAGATAAATCAGAGGCTAAATTGAGGGACGCTGAACGTGAATTGGAAAAGGCTCGTGCAAGGCAAGAGGCTAAATCTTCTCGCCCAGGTTCTGCATCGACAATTGCAGCATTATCAAAACTAAGGCAAAGTGGCGAGATTAGTGGTATTTTAGGAACACTTGGAGAATTAGCAACTCCAAAAGACTCCTCTCATGAAAGTGCTTTAGCTCATGCATTAGGTAACGGATTAAGAAGTATAGTAGTAAAAGACGATAATGTTGCATCGCAGTGTATATCATGGTTAAGTAAAAACGGAGGAGGAAGGGCCACTTTCCTCCCTTTAAACAAATTAATTATCAATAGGCCACAAGGAAGGACTCTGTTAGTAGCCAGAAATCCTGGTATAATTGGTTTTGTTCATGACTTACTTGATTATGATGCGGAAATTGAAACAGCGATAAAGTATGCTGGAAGAAATACATTAATTGTCCAAAATATGGATATTGCTAGGAAAAATATGGGAGGAGTACGTATGGTCACTGTAGATGGCTCTGTTATAGAAAGTTCAGGAGCAATGACTGGCGGCTCTAAAATTAGAAATGATCAACTCTCCTTTGGGGGCGGCGGTTCTATTTCCAATTTGGACAAATATGAACGTGCGGTAGACGAGGCAAGCCTGATATATTCTACCGTGGATGCCGCCCTAAAAGAATTGAGAACGAATGAGCAATTGCTAAGGACCAAGATTCATGGCTTAGACGACAGTGATCATTCTGTAAAACTTCGTAATTGGAAAGCCGATATGGAAAGGTCACAAAAACTAGTTAAAGATGTTAGCAGTAAACTTAAGCAAGCCAAAAAAGAATATGACAATCTCAATATTGAAAGGCAAAAATTGTCTAAGGCACGTGAGGATAATCTTGTTTTACTGGAACAATGTAAGAAAGAACGTATAAATTGTGCCGAAAATCTTCAAAATCACACTCCCGATCATTTATCCGAGATATTAAGGAATGCAGAAATTACAAGAACTGAAGCCGAAAGGGCGAGAATTGCTTATGATGCTGAAATACATACCGGGAAACATACATTAGAATTATTAAAAACCAGAGTAGATGAAATTTCACGTCAAATTTTATTACAGGAAGAAATAATTAAATCCTCTGAAATAGAAATAGAGAATCTTACCCATTCTATAAAAAATGCCGACACAGAATTAATAGAATTAAAAGCAAAATCATCTCAATTTGATGAGGAGCAGCAAATACTCCACGATCGCAGAGATGTCATTGTAGAAGAACGTGCTAGTTTAAGGGCTCATGTGGCAAAATTATCTCAAGATAGGCAGACATTATCTTCAAGAGTAGATGAGTTAAATTCTCAAATTAAACAAAAAGGCATTATTGTCAATGAAATGGCTGAAGAACTAAAAGATTCACAAATCACTTTACCTTCTGGAGATATTCACCTTCCAACCGTGTCTGAGGCGGAAAAAAGTGTGCAGGGACTTGAACGCCGCCTCAGTCATCTTGGAGATGTGAATATGTTGGCAATAGAACAATACGATATTGCCGTTGAGCGTATTGCAGATCTAATTTCTGATGGCAAATTATTAAGGGAAAGGCGAGAACATCTAATAATGATTGCAGATCAATTAGAAAATGAGCGAAAAACTCGCCTTCTTTCCGTATTCTCGCATGTAAATAATAATTTTAGTAGAGTTTATCAAATATTACAACCCTCAGGTTCAGGTTCATTGAAACTTGAAAATATGAAAAATCCATTTGAAGGAGGTTTAGAAATGGCATGTGTTCCNCCTGGTAAGAGNCANAATACAAGGAGNACTGCTTTNTCTGGTGGAGAAAAATCNATGGCTGCACTCGCTTTAATATTTGCAATACAAGATTATGAACCATCTCCATTTTATTATTTNGATGAGGTAGATCAAAATCTTGATCCGTTTAATTCTGAAAGAATCGCAACGCTTTGTAGGATGCGAAGTCAAAGAGCACAATTTATTATGGTAACTTTGAGGAAGGTAAGTTTAACCTTAGCAGATCATCATATTGGAATTACTCATGCAGGTGATGGATGCAGNCGAAGAATAACTGATTTCGATAGANCTGCCGCTTTACAACTCGGAGAAGATTTAGAAGCAGAAGAAAAAGCTAGAGCCGCTTCNGAAGCAGAAAAGGCAGCAATGCCTGAATTNCCCATTGCAGAAAATATGCCCCGTACTCCAGAACCATTGNGTACNCCNCAGAGTCTTGGNGGTTTGTCAGAAAGGGCTGGAATACAAGNNAAAGATGAAAAAATAGTTGGCAANGGNCTAGACTCNCTAAGGGAAAGAACTGATGAATTATCTGAAGAGATTGAACAAAAAGAAAATACTCAAATNACACATGAAGAAGAAATCGAAGAACTAACCATAAGTNCTGAGGAGGATTAATTTTGTCTATTTTCGAGACTNATATGCGCGAGGATATTGTTGCAAAATTACTTGGTGGAGACATCGATTTAGAGACTAGCCGTTATTTGGATAGATTACTTGAACTGGCATCNCTTGAAGAAGCTGAACACCAGTTCTTGATAGATCCATTCGATCGNTCGGTTGCGTTAGTATTCCAATTATTCAATTCTTCAGATTTAGATCCGTGGGACGTAGATCTTACTATTTTTTTGGAGATGTTTAATGAAAGAATTGAAAAAAACGACAATATCGATTTACCAACATGTGGCAAATTAGTTCGAATGGCATGGTCAATTTTAAGAAATCAAGCATCTTCATTAATAGAAAGACAAGAAAAATCACTTCATTACGAAGAAGAAGTATGGGATTTTGAAGGCGGCTGGGAAACTGAATTTGACGATGAAGATTATAATTTTTCTTTAGGAGTTTTGTCCGGTGCTGCTGATGAAAAATTACCTTCTATGTTTGAAGGTCGTATACATCGTGATGAAAGTAGGCCAGTTACTCTCGTTGAGTTACTAATGGGNCTNCAATCTGCCGGAAAATTAGCGGAAGAACAAAGATTAAGNGAAACTATTGCAAAAGAACGCAGAGAATCTAATGAACGTGCAAGGGCAAGGTTTAGTGGTAGCCTACATGTAGAAAACTTAGAAAATGATTTAAAACGTACTTGGAATGCTCTCAAAAATAATACAAATGAAACNTCACAATCTGTCGAACTAGGCGATATAGTTTCCACTCTAAATCAAACATCATTGAAATCAGGAATGAATGAAGAAGAAGCAAAAGCAGAAGCTCAAGTAACCGCATTAGTTTCTGCCCTATTCCTGACTAATAGAGGGTATGTCGATATATATCAGGAAGAAGGAAGTGATGGAAAAATAGTTCTCGAAAATTTATGGAAGGATGCTCGGGATTTCTCTNCTCTGACTAAACAACTACANCCTGAATCAATTCTGGAGGATAATAAAATTGTCTGAACCAAATTTGAATACTATTTTAGAAGCTATAGTTTTTGGTGCAGGNAAATCAATGTCTGTTCCTGAATTATCTGAATTAGTAGGTAAGCCTAGTTTNGAGGTCGAGGAAGCTTTGAATAACTTACGTTNGACAATNAAGAGGCGTAAAGATGGTGCTTTACAACTAACTGAAGTTTCAGGACGTTGGATATTAGAAGTAAAAACTGGACTTTCACCATTCCTTCCCGATTCATTCAGAGCTGACATTCCTCAAAGATTACTGCCAGCCGCTGCTTTAATCGCTTATCATCAACCAATGAGTCAGGCACAACTTGTAGATATGTTGGGCCAACGTGCATATGATCATGTACGTGAATTATCTAATAGGGGCCTAATAGATAGAAGAAGAGATGGATTAACCAGGAGATTAACTACAACTAGAAGGTTTGCNGAATATTTCGGTTGCCCGGAAGTAGAATTTCGTAAAGTTCGNACATGGTTTAGAGAAGAAGCAAATAANATGGGACTAACTAGTGCACAATTGGCAGCTTCACTAGCACCTGACGAACAAATGACCATTTCAGAATTCTCTGAAAGTAATTCAGAATCTCAAGAGAGCGAATAAAANCATNATTCANTTCTCAATTGTTCTATTTCTTCNATCACTGCCGCTTGTGTTATTCTAATTCCCTTTTCTCTCAGTCTTGAGGCAACAATATCTACTTCTTCTCCTTCTGCGCCCGCAGTTACGGCCATATTTCTAACATGTAATTTCATATGTCCTGCTTGTATCCCTACAGTAGCCAAGGCCCTCAATGCACCTAAATTTTGTACCAATCCTGAAGCTGCCATTACTTTAGATAAGTCATTAGCACTTTGAACTCCTATTAATGCTACATTAGCTTGAGCAGCCGGATGGACTCTTACTGCACCACCTACTAATCCAACAGCCATAGGAAGCTCAATAGTCCCTACTAGATTGCCCTCTGAATCCTTCTCCCAATGTGTTAGCGAGCCATATTTATGACTATTTTTGTAAGANGCATAACTATGAGCTCCTGATTCTATGGCCCTCCAATCTTGTCCACAAGCAATCGCAACCGATGAAATAGCATTCATGATTCCTTTATTGTGCGTTGTGGCTCTAAAAGGATCAGCTTTTGCNAAATGATATGCTTGAAGGACGCCTTCGATAATCTGCGCACCCTTATCTCTATCATTTCCTTTGTCTGACATTTCTTCAGGAGTAAATGTAGCACTTACTCTTGCTAATCTNTGAACTGCAAGATTACTAATTATTCTTAATATCGGAGTTCCTTTAGAAATGCTTTGAAGTAATGGTGCTATTGTTTCCGCCATCGTATTTACGGCATTAGCACCCATTGCATCTCTACAATCAACTAATAAGTGTACAATGACCATAGGACCAGATTCTGTATCGATTATTCTAACTTCTATATCTCTACATCCTCCTCCAAACTTAACAAGAATNGGATCAACCTCGTTACATTTCTGAATTAATTCTTCTTTAGATGATAAAATATTTTCTTTAGCTATATCTGGATTTTCGCAACTTACTATCTGTATCTGGCCAATCATTACTGGCTCATCATTGTTAGATCTAAATCCACCATTAGCAATACATCTTTTGGCCATATTGCTTGCAGCAGCTACCACACTAGGTTCTTCTAATACAAAAGGAATCAAGTAATGATCTCCATCAATGATGAAATTTGTTGCAACNCCAATTGGTAGTGANTANGTTCCTATTACATTCTCTATCATTCTATCTGCAGCATCTTCACTAAGTTCTCCACTTGCAGCCCAAGCTTGTACGTGTTCATCATCAAGATTTGCTATTTCTGCTAATTTCATTCTTCTTTCTGATACAGAGAGTTTGTAAAAACCTTCTAGGCGACTATTGTCTACTGGCATATTATCAAGTGTTCCTAATGGTATGTACTTCTAATATTTACGAATAATACATTGTAAATTCTGTCCTATTTCTATCCTTAATTTCCATTAACGCTTCATTAACGTATAATTAAAGCGTTAACAAAGCGTTAACAAAGCGTTAATTATTTTTTTATAAAAACATGATACTGAGAATAATTATGGTTAAAAGNAACTCCCGGNATNCNAAAATAACCCGTAAATTAGTCACTTTGATACCGTTAGCAAGCGTCAATATTATATGTTCATCCTCTTACTGAGCGATTATGGTGTTAGAAGGTAAATATGAACTTTCTATACCTTCACTACGTGGAAACCCTTTCGATGGTCGGCCGATTGAATCATCTAGGGTGAATGAAATAGTTGGTCGCGATAATATACTGTCGTCTTGGGCAGAACTGATAAGATCTGGATCTCCAAGAATGCTATTATTAGTTGGCGAGAAAGGTTCAGGCAAGACTTCTGTCATCAANGCTGTAAGTACTACTACTCCNACTAGTATNGTTTGCCAGTATTGGCCTGAAGAAAATCAATTAATTAAAGTCCTACATGAAATATCTGTTTCATTAGAAGGATTTGAAATACCTTCCACAGTTCATCAAATTTCTGAGTTGTTAATACGTTCTTTAGAATCTAAATCAGGACCTTTGCCTTTAATTGCCCTTGANTTCCCTTCAAATGTTAANATGAGTCAGTTCCTACCTAGAATAATACCAATTTTACAGAGATTGAGGGCCTTTGTAATAGTTTCTTTAACTCCTTCACAGTTTTCTAATCTAGAAACAGATATTTTAGATGTATTCGACTCGCCCATTCATCTAAGTGGATTAGAAAAAAGTAATATCCAATCTTTAGTTGATAAAAGAGTCCAAAAGAAAGCCAAACAGAGATGGATGTTAAGTGAAAAAATATTAAGGCTATTATATGATAATACTTCTGGTAATCCTCGAGAACTGATAAATATATTACAGAATCTGGTTGATGAGCATAGAGGTGTTGGTGCAACAGGTTCTCTAGAAAAATTACTAGGTTGGAATTACCNAGATAATATCCAGAAAGATAACAGCAAGGAAGAAGGCATCTTTATCGAGAATAACCGTATAGTTGCCTCAGATGAAATTTCTGATCATTTCAATATTCAAGGAATAGATGAAAATGATATCGTAGAAGATAAAAATATAGTTACTCCAGATGAAATTTCTGACCATTTTAATGTTCAAGAAATAGAAGAAGATATAGAAGATAATGATAAATCACACATACAAGAGGTCGAAGTCTTAGAAAAGATAAGTACAGAAAATGATGATTTCACACTGATTAATTGGAGTGAAGATTTTGAAAAAATAGAATATGAAGATGAGACAATAGAGGCACAAGAAGATGACAATTATGATAGTACATGGAAGGAAAAAGAAAACATACTCCAAGAATTTTCTGATAATTCTAATAAGGATCATTTTGGAGCATTTGGAGGGATGATTTCCAGATCAAGAGAGGTACCAAAAAAATATTCAAAAGTAGATGAAATAGCTAATGAAGAATATATCGATGCAAGTATTAATGTTATTGAAGAGAGTATTGTGAGAGATACCTTTGTTTCTGAAGAAGTTAAAAATGATAATAAATTTCATGAACAAAGAAAAATTGAGAAGCATGATGACAAATTAGTTTTCGATACTGAAGGAGAAGTATGGACAGTAGATAAGAAAAATGAGCAAACACTTCCTAAAAATCCCTATTCTAATGGGGAGATGATATCTCAAGATACCATATTACAAGAACCCGCTTTTGATGAATCTATGTTTGAAACAATAATTCCTGAGGAAAATCCAATTGAATCAGAAGTTAATTATGAAGTTGAAAAAGTTATCGAAAAAAGTAGTATAATAAAATCTAAAATCACTTTAAGTCCAAAATGGGATGCTGATGAACCTTTCAACTCAGAATACGCATCGCAATTATCGGATACTGAGATTCTTATTGTTTCTAAGGCAATGGAGAGGGAAATCTCTCCTTCTGATAGTGAATTACAAGCATTACTCCAAGTTGGTAGGCCAAGACTTTCACAGTTATATAACGCTTTAAATAAAGCCGGGATTCTTTCAGTTAGAAAGAAAGGGCGTTCTAGACTTTTTAGGATTAGTGAATCGGCACAATCTTATTTTTGACGGTGTATAACATGGAAAATGCTTTGTTAACTGTTGAAAAAATTGAAAGATATTTATTGATTACATCAAAAGCTAGAACAAAGGCAACACCAATTACTGCAAATAAAGATGAAGAAAAGAAACTTTCTATCATGCTAAGGATGTGTGATGATTACACTTCTGATGCACGCCATTTCCTTGCCTCTGGGAATCTAATAGATGCATTTGGGGCAATTAATTATGCCCATGCATGGATTGATGCGGCAGTAAAAATCGGTTTTCTAGATGGCCATGACGATGATATTTTATTCACACTTCCTTAATCAATTAGCCTTAATATTCTTCTTGAATTAACTTCTATATAAGACCCTCCTGATTTCGCTAGCCTTTCTTTTAATTCTTTATCGACAGTTAATACTGGCCAAGAATTTTCAGTTGAAATTTTAATTAACATATCATCTGTATGACTCATATTTTCAATATCTGGAATAATTTCACCTTTTTTTTCAAGTAATTGCAAAGATAATTTTCTTTTCTTTAGAGGCAATCTTTCTATTTCTTTCTTAACACTTTCAATAACTTTTAATTCAAATTCTCCTAAAATACCTATCATTGCATTATCTATGTTTAAATCGGCCTCTATCAATGCTATCCATCCGCAAGCGTCAACCAGGACGCCTACCAAAATATCACCCTGTTATTGATCCATGGCCAATTAAACGCCATCGTGTCCCAATTCTTCTGGACAAAGTTATCCTACTTCCTGACTTGGCACATATTGGTAATCTGAGATTAATACTTGCCCTTTTCCCTTTAATTGCAGAGACTGTTCCGACGCTAGTCGCCGTTGCTGAATTCACCATTAACATCTCATTAGGCTGCAGAGGTCGAACTTTGTTTGGCTTTTCATCTGATCCTGATACCATGAATTCAAGTAACTCTAATTCAACTTTTAACTCATTCCATATCGGCGGTAATTCGCCTTCCCTAGCCATCACCTGTCCCGATAATTCATCAGCCTTGGTAGATACTGGATCCATAGGTGTTGCAATTCCACAGAGACCTCCTGCATGGATAGTTTCCAAATCTAAACCACCTCCTTTAACGCTTTCAATAATCGTTTTTAGTGGCTCCCATCTGATTTTATTNCCTTCTTTAATNCTCCTNCCAGGGGCAATTAATATCTTATCTCCTATACTAAAAGATCCTTCTACTACACTGCCNCCAATTATNCCTCCTTTGAGTTTTTTTGGCCTAGTCCCTGGNCTATTTATGTCAAAAGAACGTGCAACATACATCAATCCTTTGTCTTCTTCAGAGCGAACAGGCGTAGGAATTGTTTCTTCTATCGCCTTTATCAACATATCCAAGTTCACATCATGATGGGCAGAAACTGGAATTATGGGTGCATTTTCTGCTATAGTACCTTTAACAAAGTTCTTAATTTCGTTATGTGATTCAATAGCCCTTTCTCTTGTGACAATATCTATCTTATTCTGTACAATCACTATGTTAGATATCCCTGCAATCTCCAATGCAGCTAGGTGTT
The DNA here is from genome assembly GCA_002172375.1 of Euryarchaeota archaeon TMED129. Classification (GTDB taxonomy): domain Archaea; phylum Thermoplasmatota; class Poseidoniia; order Poseidoniales; family Thalassarchaeaceae; genus MGIIb-O3. The sequence goes on from NHGE01000004.1 coordinate 9,679, forward strand.
CTCTAGTTTGTGGCTGAGGGCAAACTTCAGTCGCCGAGACTAAAAGTAAAGCACCATCCATGATTGAAGCCCCAGAAATCATTACTGCCATCAATGTTTCATGACCTGGAGCATCTACAAAAGAAACAGCTCTTAAGAATTCTTCTTCGACATCATTCTTACCATTTGGATGCTTTCCTTTGGCATAATAATCGCCCTTTTTGGTTGAATAGAAGGCAGTATCTGCATATCCTAATTTTATGCTTATTCCTCTTTTCATTTCCTCTGAATGAGTATCAGTCCATGTTCCAGATAGTGCCTTTGTTAGGGTTGTTTTTCCATGATCGACATGTCCAACCTTGCCAATATTAACTTCAGGTTGTTTGAGGTGTGATTTTG
>NHGE01000073.1 GCA_002172375.1 Euryarchaeota archaeon TMED129
AATATTCGAAGGACGTGATGCGGCAGGGAAAGGAGGAGTGATAAAGAGGATAACTCAGTATCTCAATCCAAGAGTCGTTAAAGTTGCAGCACTACCTGCTCCTACTGAGAGGCAGAAGACAGAATGGTATTTTCAACGATATGTCGATCACCTTCCTGCCGCCGGAGAAATAGTTCTTTTTGATAGAAGTTGGTACAACCGTGCAGGCGTAGAGCGCGTTATGGGATTCTGTACGGATAAAGAATATGAAGGATTTTTACGAGCATGCCCTACATTTGAAAGGATGTTAATCCGTTCAGATACTATACTGATAAAATATTGGTTCTCAGTATCAGATGAAGAACAATTAAAGAGATTCAAGGCTAGATTGGCCGAACCTCATAAGAGGTGGAAGTTAAGTCCAATGGACTTAGAATCCCTCACTAGATGGGAAGAGTATTCAGAAGCAAAGGATAACATGTTTGCATACACTGATACCAAAAAATCTCCATGGTATGTAGTTAACTCAGATGTTAAAAAACATGCCCATATAAATTGTATAAGCCATTTTTTATCTCAAATACCTTATGAAGACCTGACTCCAAAGGAAATACAACTTCCTGAGAGNAAAAAATCTAGAGGGTATATTCGNCCTCCAGAAGATGAACAAACTTTTGTTCCCGATTTCCATCTTAAACTATTGTGATAGTATGAAAACACTCTCTACATTATTCATTNTTGTTATTTTACTTTTTAGTGGATGTTTAGGTATTTTTGAAGAAGATTTTGATGATGATGATGATGGTTTTTTAGATACTATAGATGCCTTTCCAAATGACTCCAATGAATGGCTCGATACTGATGGCGATGGTATTGGCAATAACGCAGATAAAGATGATGATGNTGATGNTTTTGAGGATGCTTTAGAATCTAGTTGCCTTTCTGATCCNCTAAATATTTCCTCAATNCCATTAGATATGGACCAGGATGATATATGCGACGTTCTTGATGATGATATAGATGGTGACGGTTTGCCAAATGATTGGGAAATAAACAGAGGTTTAGATCCATTGGATAATAATGATACTNTATCTTGTCANGGANATTCAGTGTATTGTTTAAGAAGTTATGATGATTTCACCTTTCCAGAATCACACAATGCATATTCTGCTTTAGAAGATGGAGTATTCATGGGNNTAAACCATCTTACTGGNCTACAAGCTCAATGGGATGGAGGAATTAGGGCCTTTATGGTTGACACNCATCATGTTTCAAGTGAAGACACGAGTCCAGAAGATGTCAGATTCTGCCACGGCTCTCCTAATGCCTTCCCTCATCCTTGTTCNTACTCAGAGATTGATGCCTTTGNATGGCTTTCTCTACTTAATTCATTAATGAATTCCAGTAAAGATACTTGCTTAACTCTCTGTGGAGAAGTTGTTACGCTATTAATAGAAAATTATGTCCCTGCGGAACATTTAGAATATTTATTCAATAAAACAGGCATGAGTGATAGAATCTATATTCATAATTTTGGAGAGGATTGGCCAGATATTGGTGATTTAATATTAAATGGACANGATCTAGTAGTTTTCTGGGAACAAACTGGNGATGACAAATACCCTTGGTTACATGATTTTGGAGAATTTGGGTGGACAACTAATTATGGAGAATCAGAACCAGATGAAATGAAGTGTAATGTATTTCGAGGAAATGGCTCTCAACCTGTTTGGCATCTTAATAACTGGTTATCTAGTATTTACGGTGTTGCAGATCCTATAAGGTCTAATGAAGTAAATGATTATTATTTCCTATTAAATAGAACTATAGAATGCTGGGAAATGATGGATAATAGGCCAACTTTTGTCGCAGTAGATTATTGGGAAAACGGAGAAATAACTAATGTTACAATTACTATAAACAAAATGGAACATTGGTCTTCTGATATCCCCCCGCATCCTTAATTGTCCATTTCTTAATGAACAAATATCATAAAGCAGATTATCTATTGTCTTATCCGGGATATTATGCAAAGGTGTGGTGCACAAGAGGTCTCTGAAGCATTTTCCAACAATGAGGAGATAACCTTAATACTCGTTCTTAGGGGTTCAAAAGATCCAGAAGTATTACGTCTAATNGATATTGCAAANAATAANTCAATNCCTATTAAAGAAGGTTCTGAGAGNGATATTTGGAGGATGGCTCGGGATAATAAATTTGATACAAAACCACAAATTCTAGCTTTAGTCGGTAGAAACCCATATGCNTCAATAGANGAAATTCTTGAATNAGATGGAATAATATGGTTACTNGCAGGAGCAAAATANCCAGTNAATATAGGATTCACTATAAGAACGGCCGAAGTAAGCGGNGCAAATGCAGTATTTATTGATAGTGAACTCAATAATAATGATCGAAAAGGTGCTAAAAGAGCCTCTATGAAATCACATCGCTTCATTCCTTTGCATTGGGTTGACGGGATTTCAATAGTTGACAAGGCTAAATCATCTGGATATAGGATAATTTCGATAGAAGATATTGGTTCAAAAACTCCTTGGGAAGCAGATTTAACAGGAAAAATCATGCTAATAATCGGAGGAGAGAGAGAAGGTATTTCCAAATCTATACTCGAGAAATCAGATGAAATATTGAGAATTCCAATGACAGGTTTCGTACCTTCATTCAACTTACAAGCACCAATGGCAATTGTTGCTGCGGAAGCACAAAGACAAAGAATGTCTTAAGATTATTCTTACCCCTAATTTCATGACCCTTGACCCAATCCTAAGTACATGGAAGTACCTGATGAACTTTTATCTATGCTCCATGGCGAACAAGGTCCAACTAAACAAAAAGCTGCTAGACTTGTAATTGACCTAGCTTCAACGGCGGGCTCTAAGAAATTCATTCGCTGCGACAATTCACATGTTTCTGGAGTTAGTGTGATAACCGGAGGCCATGGGCTCAGGCGTTTCCTTTCAGATCTATCAGGAGATCCTCTAGGGAAAGTAGTCATCCCAACAACTCTTAATTCTGCTGGCTGCGATTTGGAGAAAATAGAAGAAATGGATATAGAATATCCGGATTTTCTTAAACATCAATTCGAAATTGTTCAAGCATATTCTGAATTAGGGATAGATGCCACATTGTCTTGTACTCCGTATGATAGAGGAATTGACTCAGACCATGGCATTGGCTCGTGGGCCGAGTCAAATGCTGTTTGCTTTTCTAATTCTTATACGTCCCTAATTACAAACCGAGAATCTGGATTGTCTGCCCTTGCTACTTCTCTGACAGGATGGGCTCCTTACTGGGGTTTACATATTCCTGAAAATAGAATTCCAAATATACTTGTGAAGATTGAGTGTGAAATGTCAGACCCAACAGATTGGAGTGTATTGGGTGATTGGATAGGTAAACAAATCAGGCCAGAGTGGAAACTTCCTTGGGGGCCAATGCCCTATATTGTGGGTTTACCTGATAAAATCTCATTTGAGATGCGAAAAGCATTAACAGCTTCGGCTGCAAATTATGGCTGTCCAATGTTGTGGATCGATGGTGATTCGGAATATTCTCCAAATATAGATAAATATCAGGGAGAGCTAATATTTAGTGCCGATGATTTATCTAATAGATATAGGGAACTTTCTCCAAAAGGTCAAGTTGACTTAGTTGTTATAGGATGCCCCCAAGCAAGCATAGGTGAAGCAAGAGCCACAGCAGCAGCAGTCCGTGCAAGGATGGAACTTGGTGAAAAAATCATTAATAAGAGACTTTGGCTTTTCACTAGTGGATATAATTATGATATTTTAGATGCTGATGGAACTATTGATATTTTAGAAGACTCGGGAGCATTAATACTAAGAGATACTTGCCCCGAAGTAACTCCTTATAATAGAAATAGATATAATCATATATTGACAAATTCATTGAAAGCAGAACACTATTTGACAAGTGGTCTCAATCGTATGCCAACCAGTGTTTCAACAATAAATGAATGTGTAGCACACGCCTTTGACGAGAAACTAGTTACAGGTTCTAGACCTACTCTAGAATCTAAAAAATCAAAACCCATCCTTTCTAAAAAGACTAAACAGACGTCACAAATTAATATTTCTGGAAAAGGCATACCAAGTCAATCAGATTGGAAAATATCAGGCAAAGCTCTAGTTACTGATGTCCCTATAACATACCTCGGATATGTCAATAGAGATACGGGAGTAATAGAAGAACCCGGGCATCCTTTAGATGGCAATAATATCAAAGATACAATTTTTATTTATCCAAAAGGTTCTGGTTCAACGGTTGCACCATTTGTATTGATGGGTTTGATATACACAAAACAAGGACCTAAAGCAATAGTAAACACTGATGTATGCCCGTTGACCATCCCTGCCGTTTCGTTACTAAATCTCCCCTATGCCCATGGATTTAGTTCAGATCCAACTCTTGCCATCAACTCGGGAGATGAGGTCGAAATGTCCTTAAAAAATGGTATTGTTAATCTAAAAATAATTAGTAGAAATAGCGAGGATTGATGACTCCGCACCCATGCAGACAGTATATGGGTACGCGACCTAATCCTCAACCTTGCCAAAACCATGATCTAGGAAAATTCGAAATTTTGGCTAGAGATGGCGCTGCTCGTATAGGGCGCTTACACACTAATCATGGTTCATTAAATACCCCCATGCTTCTTCCCGTGATTAATCCCAATATAAGGACAATAGAGCCTCGAGAGATGTGGGAAGAATATGGAATAGAAGGGCTGATAACAAATTCATATATAATTTGGAAGCATGATAAATTGAAAGAAGATGCTTTATCTAATGGTGTCCATAATCTATTAGATTTTCCGGGAATCATAGTTACTGATTCAGGTACTTTTCAATCTTACATGTATGGCGATGTTGAAGTAGGAGTGAGTGAAATTATAGAATTTCAAAGAGATATAGGAGTTGATATTGGAACTATGTTGGATGTTTTTGGTCGCCCAGATATGTCACTTGATGAACTTGAATATGCAGTAGAGGAGACTGCTAGGAGAGCATCTGAATCATTGGATATAGCAGGGAATAATTTATTATTAAATGGCCCAATACAAGGTGGAATTAATGATCACTTACGTGCTAAGTCAGGACAACTAATGTCTTCAATTAAGGGGCAATATCATAATTTTACTATCCATCCTATCGGAGGCATAGTTCCATTGATGGAGAAACAAATGTACAGAGAACTATTTCAAATATTATTAGCTTCAAAATCTACTATACCTCCAAATCGGCCAATTCACTTATTTGGCTGTGGTCATCCCTTACTTTTCCCATTATCAATAGCCTTGGGTGTTGATATTTTCGATAGTGCTGCATATGTTCTTTTTGCACGCGATGATAGATTTTTTACTCCTACTGGTACTGTAAAACTACAAGAAATCAGAGAATGGCCGATAAGTTCACGCGCCTTATTTGGATTATCTCCTGAAGAAGTTAGGAATATGAATAAAAAAGATAGAACAAGTCTTTTATCTCGACATAATTTAGAAATCACTCAGGCAGAATTAGCCAGATGCAGAGAAGCCATACGTAATGGCAAAATATGGGAATTAGCAGAAGAAAGAAGTCATAGCTCACCTCAACTCAGAGGGGCCTTTCTTTGGGTTTTAGACCAACTTTCATTTCCTGATGAAGGACCGATAGGAGAGAGTGTTTTGGATATTGTAGCATCTACTAATCCAGTAAGAAAGGGCGGCGAAAGTATGAGCCATGATATCGAAATNCGCCCACACATATTACATTTACAAGCACTTATTGCTACTAGATGGAAGCCCCCAGGATCATGGTGGGACGGTTCAAAATCTAATGTTAAAAATATCATTATAATTGAAAAAACTGCCCCTCCATGGAGAACAAACTCATTAAACTCTNTTATCACACATCTAATTGAAAATCCAAATAGCATACCATTAATTATTACACCGCTTGGAATTATTCCTTATTCCCTTGAAGACTTATCNCCATGGTGNCATTTAGATGGTTCTAATGATATGTGGAAAATACATTATGATGATGAAGAAATTATAGAATTTCTTTCAGATTTAGGTCTAGAAAACACACCATTCATTAGGATTAAACCCGATCCAAAACTAATTGTAAAATCTAAATTTAATGAAAAGATTAGACATTGGTTAGATAGATGTTCAATTGTAGATAAATTATCAGTTCTATGTTCGATANATCCTAATGATGGTTGCAAACTTACTAGTTCAATGTCTTGTCGTAAATCAACAACTGATAGGATGGTAAATGTATATTGTGAAGATTCACATATTTTGTCTCCAAGATTAAATGATGGCGGAATNTCATTCACTTTAGAAGGCGCAAAAAGACTATGCGATAATANATCTCCTATTTCATTTGATANNAATACTACAGATTCTGAATTTTTAGGATTACCGAAGGTATGCATCAATGATGATGCAATACCCTTTGTAGGCGTAGGTAGGAATGTAATGCATGGCTATATTCTAGGTGCGGATNATCANTTAATNCCAGGTCAACCTTGTTTAATAGTTGATTCTAAAGGNAATTTAATTGCTCATGGAATNCCAATAACAACATCAAGAGAAATGAAATTTTTCAAAAAAGGTATTGCAATAAAAGTTAAGGAAGGAAACTTGAAAATTTCTTCTTAGTATCTATGCATGAAGGGGATTAATTGAAAAGATTAACATTGAAACAAATAATATTGGAAGTTAAAGAGAGGCGATTGGATGGAGGGCATTAAAACTAATGATTTTGTGATAGAGACAAACAATCTATGCAAAATGTATGGNCCTCATTTAGCATTGGACGCCATTAATCTGAAAATAAAAAGTGGAGCGATTGGAGTACTTGGTCCAAATGGGGCAGGAAAATCGACCTTGTTTAAGTGTATTTTAGGGTTAATCCAAACAACTTCCGGATCCGGTAAAGTTTTGGGTCATGATGTTAAAACCGAGGGTGAATTAATACGTTCTAAAATAGGATACATGCCCGAATATGANGCTTTAGATCCNGGATTAACTGCCATAGATCAAGTTAGATATTCAGGAGAGATGTTGGGAATGAATACAGATGTAGCNACNCAAAGGGCNCATGAAGTANTGGAATATGTCGGCCTAAAAGATCAAAGATATAGAAAAATCGAGACTTTTAGTACTGGGATGAAACAAGCAACTAAATTGGCATGTGCAATTATTCATGATCCTCTGATTTTAATTTGTGACGAACCAACTAATGGTTTGGATAAAAGAGCTCGAAAATTTATGTTAGATACTCTCNGACGTACTGCCATTGAAGGAAAACGTACAGTCTTGATGAGTAGCCATGTTATGGAAGATGTACAGGAAGTATGTGAAAGTATATTGATGATTTACAAAGGTAAAGTAGTTGTCCAGAAAAGCTTGGAAGAATTAGTAGGCCAAGTAGATAAAGAAATAGAGATTACAATTTGGGGAGGTGCTTCCAAATTACATGAAGAATTAGAAAATAGGAATTTTTCTGTACGCCGTTTGGGCAGAATTTTAAGAGTTACATTAATTGATGACAATACAATCACTGAGATAATTAAAGCCGCAGCAGATTGTAAGGTACAGGTAAGGCAACTGAAAGAATACACTCCAGATTTAGAAGATATCTTCCTTCTTATAATGGATAAGTTAGGGGCTGAAATAAAAGGAACTTCAGAACTTATGACTTCAGATCATGTTGGNGGNATNTAATATGTCTGAATCAGAAATAGATATCAAAGGTAAACAAACTAGGATGGAAGTTGCATATGGTTCCGGAGATGGAGACGAAGAATTAACTGCAGTAGTCGCAAAAAAAGAAGCAACATTAGGTACAATTTTCAATCAATCATACAAACAGTGGGAGGGTATTTTAGGTCCAAGATGGATGAGGAATTATTCTATATACAGACATCACGTTTATGGAATTTTTACCAGTAAAGGGCATAGATACTATCATCCATTTGTAAGACTTACAATACTGGTTATTTTTTTGGCTTCTTTAGCCCCCATACCTCTACTATTTTTCTCTTCCCTTTTACCTGGTCAAGATGGAGATTTCCTATCTAAAATGTGGGGAATAAATAGATACAACCTGTGGGGNCAAATTTTAGGATATTTCCCNCGAAATCTCTGTATGTGGCCTCTTCTAACTGCATTAGTTGTTGGTGGAATGATTTCTGATGACAGAAAAAATGGAACAAGTGCATTATATTTTTCCAGACCTATTAACCGGTTCGATTATACCATTATGAAATATCTAAGTGTATCTGNGATATTAGGTTTTGTTATTGTATTTTCATATTTCGCTTATTATACTAGTGCAATAGTTTTCAGGGGTGAAAGTTGGGCTTATTTAGTTGATACTTTGCCCATATTTNTTAGTGGAATTGTTGCTGGAATTATTTTAGTAATNACATATACTTCTNTAGGGCTGGCACTATCTAGTATAAGTCAAAGTAGATTTTTCGCAGCAATTGGGTTTTTGAGTATAATTTATGGNACTAAAATTATCGCTCTCCTNATAGAAATGCAATTTGACACAACAATTATGTATATCCTAAGNCCTTATGATTGCCTTGCTCATTTCGGTCAGTTTTTATTGGGCTTGGACATGAATTATGATCATCCTCTTGGGTTTTCTATAATTTCCTTAATTTTCATGAATATTATTTCAGTAGGCATATTAGTGTCAAGAATTAGCTCTATGGAGGTTACTAGAGAATGAAAGAAATAAGTAGTAAAATTCCGGCAGTAATGCTAGATCATGTATCTAAGTGGTACGGAGAAGTTATAGGAATTAATGATATTTCTTTAGCCATAGAGGGAGGGGTCACTGGAATTCTTGGTCCTAATGGCGCAGGCAAATCTACGCTTTTCAAAATACTCATGGGCCGTTTAAAGCCTAGCCAGGGCACTGTTCGTTTATTTGGTACAGATCCTTGGAAAAGTACTACTCCATACCGTCGCATAGGTTATGTTAGTGAATCAGAGAGAATGTATGACTGGATGACATCTCTTGATTTCATATCGACCTTAGCCAGATTACATGGAATGTCCAGAGACGAAGCCATAGAACGTTCTAAACACGTATTAAATTTTGTAGGGCTGGAGGATGTTCATCATAAAGAGATAGGCAAGTATAGTAAAGGCATGAGGCAGCGCGTTAAAATAGCTCATGCATTAGTTCATAATCCCGATTTAATCATACTCGACGAACCTTTACATGGTTGCGATCCAATAGCAAGAACAAGTATAATGAATGTAATCAGAGAATTAGGTTCACAGGGCAAAACTGTTTTAGTTTCTAGTCATATTTTGGAAGAAATTGAAAGAATAACCGAACAGATTGTCATATTACATAACGGAAAATTATTGGCCATTGGAAATTTACACGCCATAAGAGATTTACTAGACCAACATCCTCACCGAATTTTAATTAATTGTGAAAATCCTAGAGGTTTAGCCAGCTTATTCATTACTTCAGAGCCAGTTTACGGAGTCAGATTCCCTGATAAAGGGCAATTAGAAATTCATACAAATAATTTATCCGCTGCTCATGATGTTCTCCCATCTATTATAGTAAAATCAGAACAAAAAATAACATCTATAGAGAACCCAGATGATAATCTGGATTCTTTAATTGGATATTTAATTGGAGGCATAAATAATGGATGATAAAGGACTTTCTCTCAAGGATTCTGTATGGTCTCAACTCGATCGTAAAGCTGGTGCAATAATTGAACTGACTATTAGACAATTAAGGCACAGATTATCTACATGGGTAGTATTGGGAGTGGGTTTCCTCATCATGCTCCTTTTACTTGCTTTTTATGTAGATTCAGTTAGAGATGGCTTCGAATCAATAGATAATGATGGAGATTCCGTAGATCAAGATGAAGATGGATATCCACTTGGTCAAGAGATTAAATATGGCCATAGTGACGTAGATTCAAGTCAATATCCAGGGGTAGGAAAATATTCTCCTGTTGGGGAAATTGATTATAATGATATTTTTAGAAATGTTTCTGGAAATTATACCTGGTTTGGACAAGGGATATTAGATCCTGTTTGGATAAATGTGAATTATTCGGGGGTTTCAGAGCAATGGACAGGAAAAATAAATTGGCAAGATGAAATAAATTCTTGCCCAGACGGAGAAGCATTTGTTGATTGGAATTTGAACGACTACGGATCTGCATGTGATTATGGCGACGAAAAATACGTATTTTGGGGAGAGTTCCAGGCCGAAGGTTATATCGAAGTACCATTTGATAGGACATTATTCTGGGGAATTTATGCCGGTTCATTCTATGTAGAGCCAGATCCTATGTCAATGTACATCGATGAAGATGATATAAATTGGGATAATAATTTATTACAATCAAGTCAGGGTTTTGATGACGATGGAGACTGTACCATGGAAAATTGGTCTGAAGTTCCTGACTGGATTTATGATGATGAGGGAGAATATTTTGATAATGATAAGAATGGCAATGGAATTATTTGTGANGTTCAATGGATAGTAGATGAAGATGGCAATGTCATTGTTATAAATAAAGATTCTAATGTAGATGAGGATCCTGTTGACGAGAAATTTATGGGTGAATCTAGTCATAGAACATTTATAATTGGAGTGGGAAAAATGGCTTTTGTCATATTACTTGGTTTNTTCCTTCCTCTCTTTTTGTCTCTAGGATTAATTAGAGATGAAACAGAAAATGGAACTTTACATTATTTATTATCAAAACCTATTCATCGAGGAGAATTCATCATTTACAGATTACTTGGATATCTTACAGTAACTGGGATTTACATAATGTCTTTATCACTGTTTATGGGTATTATTGGTTCATTATTGGGTCCTGGAGAAAGCATAATTAGATTATCAGATTTACCAATATGGCTTGGCATAGGCTTTGCTACAATCCTAGTTTTATGTGCTTATGGNGCATTATTCAACACTTTAGCACTTATTACACCTAAATATGGAATATATATCTGNATCTTTATCGGCGTCTGGGAATTTGTAATGGGGATATTAACTATAGCAAATCCTAATTGGACAATATCTGCTATTTCAATTAATCATTGGGCACTACAGATAATCGATTCGATAGTTTTAATCGCATGGCCAGATACACTTCAATTACAACAAATGTCAATAGCATTTAATTTAGAAACCGGTCTTGATTTATTTTGGAAACCACCTGCACATACTCTTGGTACTTCCAATCCTTTGGTATCAATTTTTGTTAGTATTGTCATGTTATTTTTATTTACNATTTCAATGTTAGGAATCGGNCAATCAATATTCAAGAATAGAGAAATTATGTGAGGTAATAATGTTTGAAGATATGAAGAAATTCAAAGGCGACTTCACTTCTCTATGGAAGCTTGATGTTTTGCCACCAATACCGAGGCTTTCATGGTGGTGGTGGTGGGTAATAATTTATATTCCAGATCAACAAAATCCTGGACGTTCTAAACAATTAATGACTCTGTGGTCTACTAAAGAAACTCCAGCAATCAGAATGACTGGACATTGGTGGTTGCCCGGTTCTAGAATGCATATCGACGACGAAGGTGGCCTAGTCTTCCCAGGAATGGTTTGCTCTTGGTGGTTTGATGGTAAAAAAATGTATGAACCATTGGTAATGAAAGAATGTAGGATGGCGGCAATTAATGATCAACACTCATTATGGCCACAAAAAGGATCGGGAGATGGAGCAGGTGCAGTAATCCCACTACTTCAAGAAGATATGTCATTTGGTATGAATCCCGGTAATGATAAATTTTGGATGAACCTCGTTTCAGATAAAGAAGCCGTCAAAAGAGGTGCTCCATTAAATTTCAAAGCCGAACTAACTCCTTGGTCTGGGCCTCCAAGTACTCTTACTTACAAGAATAATATTATGNCAATGAATATGGGTTATGATATTTTAAGACTTCAGGGCACTAAATGCAAATTAAATGTCGATGGAGAAGAAATGCAAGGAACTGCCTATTTTCAGAAGGTTTCTGTCCAAGCACCAACTGTGCCATGGTTTTGGGGTATGTTACATTTTGATGATGGATCATATNTGGATTGGTTTCTTCCACATGTTTCTTTTTCGACTTCTTCTTTAGANTCATCGCCATGGAGNCTNAGNGACGCATTTCGTACNCCTTTGAGTGGNACTGGAATTTTNCATGATGCTAAAAGGGNTAGATCTGAGAATTTTGCNCGTTGTGAAGTTGAATTATCAAAATCAGATGCNNATTTAAAAGATGATGACAATAATCCTTTACCAAGATTCAGAATCAGATTATGGAATGGACGAACTCAAATTTCGATTGATGTAAGGGCTGTTAGTAGGGCTAAATGGGTTTTTGATCAACCTACCAGAGCAGGAATGGTCAGCCACCTTACGTATAATGAGTACCCACTAGAAGTCGAAAGAATAGCTATTTTGGATGAGCAAGGACTTCGTTCGCTTAGTGACTATACATGGATTCATGGTAATGCTGAACATACTTGGGGGTTTTTACATTAATTTTAATTATTTTTGTATCATAGAACCCATATATTCAGTAAGTACTATGTTCACGGGAAGTTGAAAATAATGTCAGACTACATCCAAGACTTCAAATCAAAAATTGATNCAAACTCAGTTAAATCTGTTTTTCCTGAAATTACAGATTCTGAAACGCCAATTTGGCANGGNGCNCCATCCTTTTTCTCTATGGTCGATAAATATATTTTAGCAATCATAATTTTCTTAACTCATATGATTTTTTTTGCTGCAGAACAATTTGACTCACCAGAAGGNGAAGGTCAAATGCATTTTATATTTTCATTAATTAGANCTTTAATTGATATCTCTGGTACTATGGGATTTGTGTTGACAATGTTAATTATAGCCAAATTAAATCACTATGCAAATTTTTCNACATCTNGNAAATGGACAACGTNTTGGATTATTATTTCAGCACTAATACCGTTTATTTGGTATTTAGCTGATATATTTTCCACTCTTTCTGGATTAGTTGGTTCTAGTTTTGAAAATCCATTGCCTCAATGGAATTATTTTTGGTTTTTACCTTTGGGAATTTTCTCAGGCTCAGTCATGGTTCTCTTGACGTTTATTTATCAAAATGCATTCCGCTACGCCATTACTGACAAAAGAATACATATACGTAAAAACTTCTTATTCTTCGATACTAGCGTTCATGGAATTTCTTTTGAGAAGATAGAAAATCTAAAAGCCAATCCTCCAATTATTGGTAGAATTTTGGGTTTTGGTAATGTTCACATCTTGACGGCATCCGGATTAGGAATGCAACAAGAATCTATCGATACAGGGCTAGGAGTTCCTGAAGAAATCACCATTGATGGAGGTAAAAAAACATCTTTATCAGTTTTTGGTTGGATTTCAAAACAACGTCGCAGAAANTCAGTAGCCCAAGATCCTTCAGATTGTTTGTATGGAATTAGGNGTCCNATGAAGATCTATCGCTTAATCAATGAATTGATGGACGCAAATAATAATTTACCGGGAAATAATTCTGATTTAATTTAANTAACAAACGTATCTTTCATAACCCCNNGGCTTCTGACATGCCTCGTAGGTGACTATAATGTCCGAAGAANATATATTAACTAACGCAGCACAAAGTATTACATCAGGAAATTTTATGGGGGCAATGGAGATTTTTGAATCTTATATCTCAGCAAANCCTAATGATCCTGCNGGTTATCATGGTTGGGCTGAGGCGGCAATGTTCGAAATCCAAGAAAATGGAAATATGGATGATAAAGGAAATGATATAATTAATGAAGGTAAAATACAATCTTATCTTAGAAAGGCTGCAGGACTAGATTCAGATAATGCTGAATATTTAGCATCATATGCCAATGCATTAATCGAATTTGATAGGGTCCCAATGGCAATCAGAGAATTCCAAAAACTTAGAGCGCTAGGTGAAAAATCAGAAGAAGTAGATGTTTCATTTCATCTTTATGAGGCAGCAAGAATGTTAATAGATTCAATAAATTTGAAGACAAATTTTGATAGAAGTGAAAAATTTGCTCAACAATATACTCCAATAGCGATAGAATTTGCTATCATTGGACTAGGATTTTCTTCCGTAGAAGAAGCCATGGAATATATGGCAACTGAGGAATAGAGGAGGTAGTCAACTTGCCTAACGGCAGGGTAATGGTTGCCTTTGGTTATCATGGAGACTGTTTCCATGGTTCTCAAATACAACCAGATATAAGGACCGTTGAAGGTTCACTGCAAAAAGCATTGAAAAAATTAACTTGGTGGTCGGAAGGATGTTTGGAAATTTGTAGCAGAACAGATGCAGGCGTTAGTGTGCGTATGAATTTAGCATGTATTACTTTGCCAAAGTCATTAATCGACCAAGTATCTCCCAAATCAATGTTGAGGGCAATAAATGACAATCTACCTGTAGGTATGGTAATGTGGTACGCTCAAGAAGTACCTTCTACTACAAGAGCTAGGAAAGCTAACTACAGGCATTATTTATATCGATTAGAAGCAGTAGAAGATTGGCCATCTTTTCCAGATAGATTACTTGTTGAAAAGGTATGTTCTGTTATCCAGGGCGAGCATAATTTTACTAATTTATGTAAAATTGAGGGCGATATAAATCCTATTAGAGTTATTGATGAATGCTCTCCATGGTTAGATTCCCATGGTAAGATCATAGGAATTTCAGTAAAAGCTAGGGCATTCTTATGGAACCAAGTAAGAAGAATAGCATCTGCGGTCTCCGGAGTGGTATCTGGGAGAATAAGTCTAGAAGATTTATTATCTGCTCTTGAAAATCCAGATATTCCAGTAGATTTAGGTAGGGCGAATTCAGACGGACTGATACTTTGGTCGATTTCTCATGATGAAATAGATGAAGCGATATATTCCAAAATTCCTGAAATAAATTTCACTAAACGGCCAGAAGATACTCGTGAATATATGAGATGGCTTTCATTAATGAGGCACGAAATGGCCGTATTTCTTGAAAGAGAATGGTTAGTAAGAATCAAATTAGAGTGATGAAAACTTTTTCTCCATTTTCACAAGGCATTATCTCTCGTAGAAAGTATTTGGAAATTATTTCTGCTGTTTTTACATGTCTAGTCAGATCTGGAATTAATATTGCACAATCTATCCAATTCTTATTATCTTTCGAAATTTTCGCTTTGAAAGCAGTTGCTCCTCCGAATGATTTTCCTTCTCTCTCAAATCCTTGAATCCTCAAGGCTTTATCAGAATCAGATTTTTCACCTTCATCTAATCCTGAAATTATTCTTAATTTATTATAATTACCAATACAATCTTCAAATAAATCTACATTCAATGTACCTGGCCATGCCCTATTTTCCAGTATTTTTTTAAATTGATCTTGATAATGTCTTTGAGCCATAAAAATATGCGCCCTTCCAAGGCCACTTGATATCTCGCCTTGCAGTTCCATGTGCCTGTCCGGAAAACCTCGTTCATAAGGTTCGGCATTTTTCATCACAGTGTAAATACCTGTCCATCCTTCGCTATTTGCCATCCTAATTCTTCTACAATTTGTTTCTCTTTTGAATCTGTGTTCGTCACCGGGTTAGAGTGATTTAGATGAAAAAATAATATTTCAGGATCATTCATATCCTTTTTTCCCAACATTTTTATGGTTTCGGATATAGTAGGATGAGGAATTTTTTCCATTTCTCTATCTGACAACTCTTGAGAATTCCAAAATGTCCCATCTACCAAAGCGTAATTAATTCCCATATCAGAAAACCATTCTCTAATCGTTTTTTTATTATGTTGGCCCAGAGTTTCTTCCCAATAATCATGATCTGGTAAGAATAATAATGATTTATTTGGTCCATGAATCAATATGGCGTGAGTATCTCCCTCTTCATCCCGATGAGGTACTCTGATAAATTCTAATTTAAAACCACATCCAACACTTGGTGAAAATCTTTCACCACTCTTAATTATCTTACATTTAAATGCCGAAACAGATTTTCTTTTTTCCAATATTTCCACATTCTTTTTACTAGTAAATAATGGTAAATCATTAAAATTCATTACTTCTTTTCCAAACTGCCCTAAACCATCAATATGCCCTAAATGTAGATGTGTAATGGATACCGTTTCTGGTTTTTTTATATTATCCATATTCATTTTCTCTGACCATAATTTTAGTTGTTCAGAAAGTCTCCTACCGGCTTCAATTAAATGAAAACTACCATCAACACCTTTTATTCCACAGCATACAGGATTTCTTTTCAACTTTGAATCATTATGCGCACTAATACAATTGTTACAAGAACAACCTGCCTGTGGGATGCCTCCATCTTGTGCAGTCCCTAGAATCACTACTTCTATCTCTTGATTGGACATATTGTTTGCAGAAACAATCCTAGAATTAAGTATATGCATTATTTTTCCTAAAAATGTCCGATGTATCAATGAACTATGCCCTTTAGTGAAGTACATGGCAGCCGACATGTCGTGGATGCGCGAAAGATATGAATACCTCCAATCACAAGGATTAGACTGGAATCCTCCAACCTTGGAATCAGCTAGTGAACCTCGATGTATGATGGATGGAAAAGAAGTGATAATGCTCTCTGCCAATAATTATCTCAATCTAACTACTCATCCCAAAGTCATTCAAGCATCCATTGAAGCAATAGAAAAGTATGGTGCCGGCTCAGGCTCTGTTAGGGCGATTGCGGGAACATTGGATATCCATTTGCAGGCTGAAAAAATATGTGCTGAATTTAAAGAGGTTGAAGCAGCATTGATATATTCTGCAGGATATACTGTTAATGTTGGCTTAATTCCTACTCTTGTACAAGGTCCTAATGATGTTATAATTTCTGATGAGTTAAATCATGGCTCAATAATTGATGGAGTCCGATTAACAAAAGCCTCTAGGTCAGTATATTCACACAATGATATGGGAGAGCTTGAAAATATACTCAATGATCATAAAAAATCTGAAAGAAAACTAATTATAACCGATGGCGTTTTTAGTATGGATGGAGATATTGCACCTCTCGACGAAATCACAAAACTCGCTGAAGAACATGATGCAATGATATTTGTTGATGATTGCCATGGCGAAGGTGTTCTTGGAGAAGGAAGAGGTATTGTTTCACATTTTGGATTACAAGGAAGAGTAAATTTTGAAGTTGGCTCATATTCCAAAGCATTAGGAGTACAAGGAGGAATCCTTGCAGGTAGTGATGATGTCAGAAGGCACGCCCTTAACCACAGCCGCTCATGGCTACTCTCCGGTAGCCAACCTCCTGCTGTAGCGGCCGCGCAGAAAGCATCTATAGAAGTCCTTATGAGTGAGCCAGAACATGTTCAGAAATTATGGAATAATACTAATTATTTTAGAGAAAATCTTCAATCTCTTGGCTTTGATACTGGGGCTAGTGAAACGCCAATTATCCCTGTAATGTGTGGAGAAAGTAAGAAAGCCCAAGAAATGTCTAGAGAATTAAGAAATGAAGGAGTAATGGTTGGAGCTATTGTTTTCCCAATGGTCGCAGCAGATAAAGCTAGAGTTCGTGCACAAATGTCTGCTGGCTTAAGTCGTGAAGATATAGACATAGTTCTATCTGCGTTTGAAAAATGTGGTAAAAAAATAGGTTTAGTATAGTCTTCTTCGTTGTTTTTAAATAACCAATAAAGGGATTATTGAGCGGAGAGATTATCACTGCCTCTCTCTCAGATATGATTCTGAGATTACATGTCCGAGGAAGAGGAACTATTCACGATTACTACCAAACATCTCAATTCAGGTATGAGAGGAATACCAGTGGGTACTTGTCAAACATCATACGTAGATCCTCTTGAGGGAGTTCATTATGTCGGATACCCTGTTGGTGACTTAGCAAACATGGAAGAAGAAGATGTAATCTTCCTTTTACTCCATAAGCATCTACCTTCTCCTGAAGAATCAATTACTTTCCGCAAAGAACTTGCTCATAGGGCAGAAGAAATGCCAACTGGTGCATTAAGAGTACTGGAATCTTTGACTCCCGGAAGTGGACACCCTATGGATTGGCTTTCAATAGGAATTATGGCATTAGGTGCCGCTGAGACTACAGGTGATGTCCGAATAGACTCTATGAATTTAATAGCCAGAATGCCAGAACTTATGGCACGAATTTTCTTACTTAGAGGAGGCATAAAAGAATCACTAAGGCCTCGTAAACCAGAATTAGGATTGGTGGAAAACTTTGTTCATATGCTTGGAAAAGATGGAGAAGAAGCCGAAAAGATGACACGTGTCATCAAATTCTTTTTCATTCTGCACATGGATCATGGAGGGGGTAATCTGTCAACTTTCTCTGGTAAAGCAGTGGCTTCTGGCAGAGCATCGGTTTATGCCTCTCTAGCAAGTGCAATGAATGCTTTATCCGGGCCTTTACATGGTAGGGCTAACCAATCCTGTTTGGAGTTTGTTCAACGTATTGGTACTTCAGATCATTCTGAGATAGAAAAATTTGTTCGTTCAGAATTGGCTGCACGTAGGCCAATTTACGGATTTGGTCATGGAGTACTTAGAGCCGAGGATCCTCGTGCCCGACTTTTAATTGAATTAGGGCAACAAGTTTGCCCGGATGATCCAAATTTCAAAATAGCTAAAGCACTTAGAGAAGTCGTCCCTGAAATATTAAAAGAAATACCAAAAATCAGTAATCCCTATCCTAATGTTGATCTAGCAAGTGGTAGTTTATTACATTCAGTGGGATTTAGGAAACCAGATTATTATACTACATTTTTTGGTTGGGCGCGAGTAGCCGGTATTTGTGCTCAGATTATGGATGAAAGAAAATCTAGAGACGGACGAGGAACTCCAATATATCGGCCTAAATATATAGCCGAAAATCAGCCAAAGAAGAGACTTTAAAATTACTTACTATGCGTTTTTCCAGTTCCTCTATGGCCAATTATTCTTGATACTTCCCATGGCATATTAGTATCACTAGTTTCTTTTAATATGGTATCCATACTTCTCTCCCATGACCATTTTTTACTCCAATTAGTTACAAAATTCCTTCTTTCATTATCTGATAATTCATGCCAAGGTGTTATTTCTTTACTATATTCTGAGATTATATCCTGGTGTTCTATCTCTGGAGTGTTATCTAATTCCTGTCTTTTTTCATCTGTTAAAGGCTGTGTTGATGGTTTTGTCCAACGTGCATGCCCTGTGGCTAAAGTTACTATTTCTGGAGACAAATAGTCAGTTATCCCAGTGAGTCCGGCATCTAACAATAATCTTTCATATTTTGATTCACAAGGCCAAACATAAATTGGATAACCTCTTCTATATTTATTTAATCTTTCAAGTTTTTTACCTTTTAGGCCTACGGTTATTCCAAAATTAATCCTACTTTCGATACCTTTTAGATATTGCATAGAACAAGGTAGCATCGGTGATCCCTCTTTTCTTTGCTTATTCATCAATCTGGGAAGTGAATTAGATAAAAATGATGGAGCAGCAGCTATTCTTTGTGTTTTCCAAGTCCCCCATTGTCTAAGATATGGTCTAATTCTACTAAATTTAAATTTACTCTTTGTCTTTTTTGCAGCTGAAATTATTTTTGGCTCAAACGAATATACTATTGTACCACTTTCTCCTAAATCAATCGACTGTAACGACTCTTCTAATTTTTCTATCATTTTAATCATGTGCAGTTCTCTGGATTTGCCTCCAATCCAACCGCCAGCTTTGCCACTAGAAGGATGTGGAGGTTTCAGTTCTATACAAGAAAAAGCCCCCTCTTCTGTCCATCTTCTTACAAATTTTTCATTTTCTAACAAGTCATCAAATGTTTCAACGTATTCTGGAAGATCATCTATGTGCATCGCTTCAGGATAGTCTCCAAATTCAGTTTTTGAGTCATGATGGAGGACTAGTCGATCATCTTCTGTTAACCTAAGATCAAACTCTACTCCATCACTGGCCTGTATGCCATAGGATATCGCTTCTATCGTATTCTCTCGCGGTTGTGTCCATTCCGCTGAAGTTACCATGTTCACTCCAAATTGTGTTTGTACATAACTCTCATCATTAATTCTTGAAATTCGCCCCAATGATAAAACCGTAGAACATTTCCGAGAGGATAGGTATTGACATGTCAGAGACAGTAGAATTAGACCGAGAATCAAATCCACAAGCAGTTAGAGGTTATGCATATTTTGACTGGGCCAAGTCCTCATTTGAGACAAGTGTCACCGTTGCAGTCCTTCCTTTATGGTTTTCATATTTATTCTTGAAAGCTAATGGTTTGACTACTACTATAGGATCTATTGACTTTACTGGAGATGCTATTTGGTCATTTTCTGTTTCCGGTGCAGCATTATTAGTGGCTCTAGTAAGTCCTTCCTTTGGAGTAATAGCCGATCGTCGAGCAATTAAGATGTGGTGGCTAAGGATATTGACATATGTAGGGGCTGGTTCAACTATATTATTGGCAATTGCACCACTTCTTCCAATTAGCACTCAATGGGTTTGGCTAATGGTTATGTTTGTAATTGCTAATGTCGGTTTAAATGGTGCTAGCGTATTTTACAACTCATTATTGCCTCATATGGGAACAGACGATGAAATGGATGCAATTTCCAATAAAGCATTCGCTTACGGTTACTTTGGAGGAGGAATATTATTACTTATCCATTTAGTGATGACATTAGTACTTGTTGATTCAGAGGGAGAGATGTATTCATGGGTAATACCCTCAATAATGGCCTCATCTGGATTATGGTGGTATGGCTTCGCATTATTGACATTCAAGTGGGTTCCCGAACCTCCTATAGAAAATGAAATGGATGCATTATCTATTTTAGACTCTGCAAAATTAGCTTTCTCAGAGATTAGAAAAACTCTTAGTGAAGTACCAAAATTTAGAACACTATTTATCTACATGCTAGCATATTTCTTCTTTATTGATGGAATAAATACCGTTACCGCTTTAGGTGGAATATATGGCCCTGTAGTTCTTGGAATTACTACTACTTTTTTGATGGTTGCTATTTTGATGGTTCAGATTGTTGCAGCACCTTCAGCTCTCGCTTTTACGAGACTAGCTGAAAAAATAGGCACTAAAAAAGCCCTTACAACATCACTAGTTGGTTGGATATTACTTTGTTTTGCTGCACTAGCATTTGCTCCACTAGAATTGGACTCCCACAATCAGCATGACATAATGTATGAGTGGGACGAATCACAAAATAACTACACAGTTACTGTATCTAGCTCTGCTCCTAGTTTAGCACAAAAAATTGAATTCTCAGATTCTGAATTCGATGAGCAAGAGTGGGTAAAAAATTGGGTAGATTACTTCCCCCTAAAACAAGATAAATATGTAACGGAATATGTTTTATTTGACTGGCAATGGCCTGCCGAAGGAGAAAATTTCGTAAAATCAATTAACATTACTTCTACAGAATTGATAAATTCTGGAATATTGGCCAGTTTTGACGATACTAGATTCAGTGTTAGCATATTACATGAAGATGGCTCCACATATACTTCAAACGTAGGCATAGATCATCCTACTAACCTTGGCGATGGTGTTTTGGATTTTGTACCAGAAAATGCTCGTAAATTTGTCTGGGAACCTCTGGGTCTGAGTGTTGGAATTCAATTCATAATACTTGGTGCAGCCATGGGTTCTGTTCTTGGAGGTTCACAAGGTCTTGCTAGAAGCCTATTTGGTCAGATGGTCCCTGAAACGAGAAGTGCAGAATTCTTCGGTTTCTTCGGTTTCTTTGGTAAAGTAGCAGCTTTACTGGGACCACTTATTTATGGAATTATGACAGTAATTTTTGATAGTAGAGTAGGAATTCTTAGTATTGCAATTCTTATTTTAGTTGGTGCAATAATTTTGAGAACTGTAGATGTTGAACAGGGAAGGATGGATGCACAGGCAGAAGATGCACGTAATCG
>NHGE01000031.1 GCA_002172375.1 Euryarchaeota archaeon TMED129
AAGAATTGGGCCCATCGATGGTAAGTTCAGCAGGAGGTGCTCTAGGAGCCACAGCAGGAGGAATGGCAGGAGGGCCAGTTGGAGTGGCCATAGGTTCTGTCGTTGGTAAGAAAGTAGCTGGTAAAATAACTTCAAATAACGGGCCATTCATTTCCACAAAAGGCCCTTCAGCAGTTGGAGCTTATCCCCATCTTCATAGGGTCGGAGATCTTATTTTTGTTAGTGGAATAGGCCCTAGATCTCCTGAAAATAATGAAATAATTGGCGGCCCAGTACGAGATGCTAATGGTAATCCTCTAGATTATGATATCAAAGCACAAACCAGGTCGGTAATTGAAAATATTAGACTAATTTTAGAAGAGTATGGATCAAGCTTAGAAGACATTGTAGATGTTTATTCAATGTTAATTGATATGGACAGGGACTTCAAAGGCTACAATGAAGTCTATGCTGAATATTTCTCTGAAATCATGCCTGCACGTACAACTTGTGCAGTTTCCGCCCTCCCAACTCCTATTGCTGTTGAATTAAAAGTCATTGCTAAGGCATAACTTCAAACACCTGTCTTATTTCCATAATTCATGGCACGTCTGTCTCCGAGTGATGTACTTGGAATAGTTCTGCAACCAATAGATAAAGTATCAGAAACCTTAGAAAGAAAATTAGGATTATTTTCTGTAGTCATATTATCTTTATCAGCAATGTTGGGTAGTGGATTATTCGTACTCCCCTCTTTGGCAATGATGGAATTAGGTGGCGGAGAATCTCCCTTAGGAGGAATATGGTTAGCATATTTATTTGCAGGGTTAGTAATTTTGCCTGGAGCCATCTCCAAATCTGAACTTGCTTCAGCAATGCCTTCTTCTGGTGGAGCATATGTGTACATTGAGAAAACCTTTGGGCCAATAATTGGTACGATTTCCGGTTTAGGTTTATGGGCCAATTTCATGCTCAAATCTGCCTTTGCACTCCTGGGTTTTCGGGCTTATCTATGGGTTTTACAAGGTATTTTTGGTGTATCAATAAATCTTGATATCGCGGTTATGATAATGTTGTCATTGATAGTAGGGATTAATATTCTAGGTGCTAAAAGTATTAAGAAAGTACAAACTCCAGTAGTTTTGATTTCAGTAACTTACCTTCTATGTGTTTGTATTTGGGCTTTGTTAACGATGGAGCTGAATTGGGGTGCAGCTTTTTCTCAGGAGTCATTAGGTGCAGATTGGCATAGTTTCTCATCAACTGCTGCGCTAGTCTTCGTCTCATATATAGGCGTAACAAAAATTGCTGCGGTTGGAGGAGAAATCAAGAAACCAGCTAAAAATTTGCCATATGGGATTTTAATTTCCTTAATTTTTAGTATCATTTTATATGTTTTTGTCACTATGACGATGGCCATAACCGTTGACCCTTCTAATTATGTAGAAAATGACCATGCTAGGGAAGATCCAATCTACATTTTTGCTTTAGATGCAGGTGGAAAGACTGTTGCAACTATTGCTGCTACCTTTGCTGCTATGACTGTTCTTTCGGGTTCACTGGCCGGCATTATGGCCGCTTCTCGCTTTCTTTTTGCGTTAGCCCGCGACAGTCTTTTGCCGGCACTTTTTGAAGATGTTCATGGAAAATTTGAGACTCCACATTGGGCTATAATTGGAACTGGACTTTCGATGGCTGCAGCAATTATTTATTTGCCCGTGCATGATGTGGCCGAATTCGCATCCGGCTTCAATATCATGGTATTCATTGTAATTAATTTATGCGTTTTAGTACTACGAATTTCTGCAAAGTCACACTGGTACGATCCAGAATGGAAATCACCATTATTTCCCTTCGTCCAAATTCTTGGGATTTTAGGCGGTTCTGTATTGATATATGCTATGGGTATGAAGGCAGTTATTGGTGGTTCTGCAGCCATAATAATTGGCGTATTAATCTATCAATTTTATGGTAAAAGAAATTTCCAACAAGAAATTACTCCTTGGGAAACATTCCGATTAATGTTGGTAAATCCAGACGAAGTAGAACATCGCCGTCGTTTGGCCGCGTTCCATGCTGCCGATACCGAACGTACAAATCATCTAAATCTGAACGAATTTACCTCGGCGATGGTTGCTTTGGGATATTTTAATCCAAATGATAAAAAACAAATTTCAACTTTGAGAGATTACTTCCATAAAGCAGATAAAGACGATAATGGAATTATTGACATCGATGAATTCCTTATTTATGTAGAAGAAACTACATTCTAGAAAGAATCTTAGAAGCGCTTAGTTGAAATCAAAAACCCCCTCACCTCTTTTCGAGGTAAGTACATGACAATAGCAAGTCGAGCGAAAAAGGTAACTACTCATACACTCCAAGAGATGAAACAGGCAGAAGAAAAAATTACAATGCTAACATCATATGATTATTCATTNGCACGACTCGTAGATGGNGCAGGTATCGACGTCATTTTAGTTGGAGACTCTGCTTCAAATGTTATGGCCGGTAATGATACTACAGTCCCAATCACTTTGGATCATATGATATATCATGCACAGTGTGTGGTTAAAGCAGTCGACAGAGCTTTAGTGGTGGTAGATATGCCATTTGGAAGCTANCAAGGNGACTCAAAAAANGCTTTAGATTCTGCAATCAAAATAATGAAAGAAACNGGAGGGCATGCTGTAAAATTAGAAGGAGGAATTGAGATAATTGACTCTATCAAAAGAATAATGTCTGCTGGAATTCCAGTAATGGGCCACTTAGGACTAACTCCTCAATCAATTTACAAATTTGGTACATATTCAGTAAGGGCTAAGGAAGAACTAGAGGCAACTAAATTATTATCCGANGCAAAAGCCTTACAAGAAGCCGGCTGCTTTTCGATAGTTTTTGAAAAAATACCTGCAAAGTTAGCAAAGAAAGTTACTGAAGAATTAACAATTCCGACCATAGGAATTGGAGCAGGTGTAGATTGCGATGGCCAAGTATTGGTNTTGCATGATATGCTCGGTATAACTAAAGATTTCAGNCCTAGATTCCTTCGTCGCTATGCTGACTTGGGCTCAACTATAGATTCTTCAGTCAAGGCATACATAAGTGATGTCAGAAATTCAGATTTNCCAAATAAAGAAGAGGGNTATTGAGGAAAAAATTAATTATCATTTGGTGAGGAAAATTTACATGAGCGAATTATGGGTAGAAAGGTATAGGCCCAGTACAGTTTCTGAAATTAAGGGGCAAAAAGCTGTTGTCGAAAGATTGAATGCCTATTCAAATAACAAGACTTTTCCTCATTTGTTATTCGCCGGCCCTCCTGGAACGGGTAAAACAACNGCTGCTTTAGCACTCACTAGAGATGTTTTTGGTTCAAATTTNCGCCGAAATTTATTGGAAATGAATGCGAGCGATGAGAGGAAATTAGAATCAATTAGAACCAAGGTAAAACAATTTGCGAGAACTGCTCCAAGTCCAGGAACTACCTTCAAAGTTATTTTCCTTGATGAAGCAGATGCATTAACTCCCGACGCACAAGGTGCATTACGTAGAATCATGGAACAAAATTCTGAAACCTGCCGATTTATATTGTCATGTAACTATTCATCAAAGATAATTGAACCCATACAGTCAAGATGTGCTGTATTCCGATTNCGACCTNTAGATGAAGAACAAATATTGGAGAGAATTTCAATCGTAGCAAACAATGAAGGCATCAAAATTGAAAATCAAGCAGCCGATGCTATAGCAAAAGTCAGTCTAGGAGATTTAAGGAAAGCAATAACATCTTTGCAAGTAGCAGCATCTTTAGANTCAAATGTTACAAGAGATTTAGTCTATGAAACAACAGCCACAGCTCCTCCCGAAGATCTACATCGCTTTTTCTTATCATGCAAGGAAGATGGATTTCAGACTGCTAGAAGAAGATTAAAAGATATTTTGAATAATTTCGGNCTTGCAGGTACCGATTTTGTNAATCAATTACACCGTGAATTGAGTACAGTATCTTTCCTCGACGAGATTCAAAAATTAGCAATTACTGAAGTTATGGCAGAAACTGATTTTAGGATGGTTGAAGGCGGAGGAGAAACCCTCCAACTTGATGCCATGACGGCAAAAATTTGTGCTTTATTGTAATTATAAACTTTCAGTTTGTACTATTTTTAAAATGAAAGTTTTTGACCATATATTTTCTCCAAATGGCTCTACATGNTCTCCATCCTCTATTATTTCTACAAATATTTCATATTCTCCCAAATTAATATCTTCTTTGCCTAATTCTTCNGCCAAGTTCCAGGCTAAACCAATGTCTTTGATGTTAGAAGCAACTTTGGGGAAACCAGTATATTCTTTCTGGATATTCGTTGCTTCTCCTCTGGTCCAAGTTTCCACCGAATTAAACTTATTTATTGCTTCAGTTTGTTCAATCACACTACCATTAGCAAGAACAATTATTTCATTCAATGAATTATGATTTATTGTAACTAAAATATTAGCATTTTCNGCATCTACATTATCTCTTACAGCCATCCCAAGAACAATATCTNCCTTTGCTTCATTTAGATTTATTTCATAAATGCCATTATCCCATGANNNNCCAATGACTGCNCTATCATCNTGATATTCTATATCTATTCCTGAGGCCAAAGTAGGAGGGGCGATATCTGCAAGAGGAGGATTAAGGAGTAAGAATGAAAGAGCTAACCATGAAAAAAGAAATAAAAAACAACCTCTGAACCAATTCCCTCTTGTGTATAATTCACTATATTTTTTGGGTATTATTATTTTATGAAGCGAAGGAACTGTAGCAGTCAGCATCACTGGAAGAAGCCAAATTATTCCTTCCATAGTTTCCTGTGTCGGCATGAATAAATATCTCATAATTATCGAGATTATTGTTCCATAAATTATTACAAGCCACATAGAATAAGCATCAGCCACCTCTTTTGTCGCATGAACTTGAGGATCAAATGGCTCTAGACCCTTCTTTGCTGATTCTTTATTATTCCCTTCTCCACGCTTACTTCTCTTTCCAGAATACGCACTTGCCCGGAGTGCAGAGTCTATGTCTACCATGCTTTCAGGGTCATGCGGAGATAACTCCCACATCAACCCTATGCTAGACTAGTGATTATTTTCACCTCTACTTTGGGCGAATGCTCAAATGGTGTTTTTGATTCGCCCATACATCGCCGGGGTGGCGTAGTTGGTAGCGCGTCGGACTCATAGGGTATTTTTTGCTAGAGATTCTTCTCTTGCGAAACTGATGATGAGCGTAATATAGCCCCTGAGTATGTCTGAGACATCCGAAGGTCGCGGGTTCAAGTCCCGCTCCCGGCACCAAATAAAAAAATTAACAAAACTCAATTTTTGTTGTTTTTGATTATTTTCTTGCGAGTTATTCATGGAGTAGATGTATCACCCACAATCAATGAGCGATTGGCCGGAACTAGGTACTTCAATCCAACTAATCGTAAAAACATGGTCTGGCGATGGAAACTATACTGGGATCATTCTTCCAAGTTCAGGTCCGAATTTAGTTACCATTAAGTTGAATAATGGATATAATATTTCATTTCCTAAATCTTATGTAAAATCTTTTAAAATTCTCTCTGATACCTCTGATGCCGTTAAACTTGATGTCGGTAAACAAATACAAGATGAATCATTGCCATTAGTATACATAATTCATACTGGAGGGACTATTGCTAGTAAAGTAGATTATAAAACTGGAGCCGTTTCAGCCACTTTCGAACCTAATGATCTTTTGAATTCCATCCCTGAAATAAAAGAAATTGCTCGAATAAAGGTATTAAAATTGGGCAATATGTGGTCTGATGATTTGCGGCCAAGACATTGGAATAAGATGCTAGAGGCATCTGAAAAGGCATTCTCAGAGGGTGCAAAGGGAGTTGTCATTACTCATGGGACTGATACCTTACATCTTTCCGCAGCAGCGATGGCTTATGGATGGTCAGGGGATGGGCAAAGACCTCCGGGTAGAATCGTTCTAACTGGTTCACAACGTTCTCCAGATAGAGGATCATCTGATGCAGCAGAAAATATCATTGCATCCGTAATGTGGGCTGCAAACGGCCCTCCGGTTTCTGGATACAGAGATACTTCCGTAGTTATTTTACATGCCAATTCATCTGATGGCAAATGTGCTGTTCTACCGGGTTGTGCAACTAGGAAATATCATTCTTCAAGAAGGGATGCATTCAAGTCAATAAATCAAGATCCTTTAGCACATATTACTATAGATAAAAAAGAAATATTGATAAAAATGAGTGATTTTGAGCCCTTTGAAGCAAGATTTGAAACATCTACTCCATCATTATTTGATGAGAATATAAAAATTGCAGAATTTATCTCAGGCCCTCATTTACAACCATCTCTTGTTGAATCTGCTGTAAAATTAAATTTCAATGCCTTACTATTTCATGGTACTGGCTTAGGGCATTTACCTATAGCCAACCCAGAAGAAGATAGTATTGAAAATACAAAACTTAAAGCAGTTTTAGAGGATTACTGTAGCAATGGAGGAATAGCAGTAGTAGTCGCCCAAACTATCCAAGGTCCAGTAAATATGGATGTCTATTCTAAAGGCCGTCAACAGCAAAAAATTGGAATAATTGGTCATAAATCTTTATGTCCTCCTGGCTCATCTTTAGTAAAACTACACTATTTATTATCTCAAGGCAAAGGAAGGGAAATTGTGTTAAGTGGTTGGGAAGAAAATTTAGTTGGAGAAAATCCTTCATTTACTTTCGATTAAGCACCTTTTTTCCGTTTTAATGATGAACCTGTTCCTCTTCCGAGGAGCATGGCGGGACTTTCTCATGAAGAAAATCTTGATGCCAAGAGGTATGAAGCCGATAATTCCGGGGACAGGAAAAAATTAGAAAATATAAGATTTGAAGGTCGAAAGACAGCAAAAGAAAGAGTACTTTCTATACTTGATGAAAATACATTTGTTGAAATAGATGCATTTGTTAATCATCGTTCAGGAGATAATAGTTTGCACCTCCATCGCCCTTTAGGGGATGGAGTAATTGCAGGCCATGGGATGATAGATGGCAGGAGAGTAGTATGTTTTTCTCAAGATGCGTCGGTTTTCGAAGGTTCTATCGGTGAAATGCATGCACAAAAAATCCTCAAAATCTTCCAATTTGCTGAAAAATCTCTTTTACCCGTAATAGCAATTTGGGATGGCAATGGAGAAAGGCCAGAAGAAGGAATAACTTCCTTGGGTCCTTCTGGACAAATTCTTGATGCAATGGTTGCCTGTTCAGGAAGAATACCTATGATATCAATAGTAATGGGCAAAGTAACAGGAATTAGTGCATTGGCTGTCGGACTCTCGGATTTTGTAATCATGCATTCTTTGCATGGCCATATGGTCCTAACTATGGACCACAATCTTTCTGAGTTTGTCATGGAAAAAGACACTAAAGAGTTTTCAGGAAATGCAGAAAATCATTTCAGCAGGAGTGGAATTGCATGTTTAATAGCAGAGGACGATATTTCTGCACTGACGATTGCTTCTGATTTACTGTCTTATTTCCCCGATAATATGCTTT
Source organism: Euryarchaeota archaeon TMED129 (assembly GCA_002172375.1). Taxonomy (GTDB): domain Archaea; phylum Thermoplasmatota; class Poseidoniia; order Poseidoniales; family Thalassarchaeaceae; genus MGIIb-O3. The sequence continues at coordinate 7,566 of NHGE01000031.1, forward strand.
CTAAACCGGACGTAATTTATAATGATGATTCTTGGGATAGAAGATGTGTTGAAATTAGTGATATATTGCCCCCTAATCAAGAAAAACCATATGATGTGAGAAAAATAATCGAAATCGTTTCTGACAATGGTACTTTCTTAGAATTATTCTCTGGTTATGCTAGTAATATTGTTGTTGGATTGGCCCGTTTAGATGGAAACTCTGTAGGAATTATTGCAAATCAACCATCTGTATTGGCCGGTTGTCTAGATATAGATGCATCAGTAAAGGCAGCAAGATTTATTCGTACATGCGACTGCTTCAATATTCCAATTTTGACATTCATAGATGTACCCGGTTTCCTTCCAGGAACTGTACAAGAATATGGAGGAATAATCAAACATGGGGCAAAATTACTCTTTGCTTATTCTGAAGCCACTGTTCCAAAATTAGCTGTAGTCATAAGGAAAGCATATGGCGGTGCATATTTAGCAATGAGCTGTAAACATTTAAACTCCGACTATAATATCTCATGGCCGTCTGGTGAACTAGCAGTAATGGGCTCTAAAGGTGCTGTAAATATCATTCATAAGAAGGAATTATCAAATTCTAAAAATCCAGATATTGCCTATAAAAAATTATTAGATGATTATCAAGAAAAATTTGGCGATCCTTATGTTGCAGCTAAAAATGGTTGGATAGATGATGTTATAGAGCCAGAAATGACTAGAAAAAACTTAATTCACGCCCTTCGACCACTATTATCAAAAAGAGAATGGTCTCCACCAAAGAAACATGATAATATACCACTTTAGATTATAATTTAGATAAAACCTGCTTAATTGAAGGCAATCTTTCTTTAAAATCATCAGAAACCATAATTTTCCAAGCTTCCAAATGTTGGGCAACTAGCATAATTATTGCAAAATCATCATTATTATAATTTTCATCATATGATATCACATAATGTTTCTCAGATATCATATTTTTATCCATTTTTACTCCAGGAAGTATATCAAAATTTATTGATAAATCCGGATTAAAACCTTTTGTAATTGATTTTTCCCAAGGACCATTCCCAATGTCTCTTCTTCCTCTTTCAATAATCAATTTCCCTCCATATTTTGACCATTGGTATGCAATAGAACGTGCGGTTGAGCCACCCCCTTTCATCTTTAAAATAGAGCTATTTACATCAATTCCAATATAATTCACGGCTTTAATAAATCCTAAGCCATCAGTATTGAATCCTCTCCACTCTCCATCATAATTTATTATTTGATTTATTGCTCCAATTTCTTGAATATACTCCAAATTAAATTTTTTATGCAACTGATGCTTTAGCGGAGAGGTAACTGATAGCCAAAAATTACCTTTTATCTTATTGGTTTCTTTTATGAAATCCTCAATATTTTTAGCTTTAATAAAAACAATCTTGATACCTTCAAATCCCATATGTTCTCCAACTATCTGAAATATCTTGGGAGTTAAAGAATGAGCTATAGGAAAACCAACGACTCCCCAGTAGTCGGGTACCTTCATATGCCCTCCCATGTGCTATTAGCAATGAAGGTTTCAAACATTAAGAGTTGTCCGATATGCTTATGGATAGTGACATGGAGATAGCCAGAGCAGCAAATCCAGAGCACATTGAAACTATAGCTAATCATTTAGGATTATCTCGCAATGACTTGATTATGCATGGCCCGAATGTGGCTAAAATATCGTGGAATTCTTTGAAAAATAAAAGTCAAAATGCTAACGGTTCTTTGATTTTAGTAACCAGCGTTAACCCTACTCCATTTGGAGAAGGCAAAACTGTCACGACTATCGGA
>NHGE01000074.1 GCA_002172375.1 Euryarchaeota archaeon TMED129
GTGTTATTATTTTGTGGTAGATGTCACTCAATCAGAGCCATGGTCACAAGGAAATCAAGTAATTTCTCATACATCTTACTATATATATGCTCAAGAGGAAGTACAAGATGATCCAAATACTCCCACAGGCGGAGGCGGAGGCGGAGGTTCTCAAGAGACATGGACGGCCGCTGAAAGTTGCTAATCAATCCCATGTTGACAGGAATTTTTGCATCCTTTCAGTTTTTGGTTCATCAATAATTGATGAAGGACCTTCTTCAGCTATCTCTCCTTGATCCATATATATCACTCTATCAGCAACATCTCTAGCAAAGCCAATTTCATGNGTAACGATTACCATTGTCATNCCCTCATCTGCTAAAGANCGGATATTTTCTAGTACAGANCCTATTAGTTCCGGGTCTAGTGCACTTGTTGGCTCATCGAAAAGAAGTATCTCGGGTTTCATAGCNAATGATCTAGCAATCGCTACTCTTTGTTTCTGNCCNCCTGATAGATTTCCGGGATAAGCATCCTTCCTGTCTAACATATCTACTCTTTCTAATACTTCTAATGCAATCGTCTCAGCTTCATCACTACTCATCCCTCTGACATGGATTAGTCCAAGAGTGACATTCTGCAATACTTTGAGGTGTGCAAATAATTCAAATGATTGGAATACCATCCCAATCCTTGATCTAATTTCATTAATGTCTGCTATAGGAGTATTTATTTTCTTACCCTTCAATAATACATCTCCTGATGTCGGCTCTATTAATCTATTAATGCACCTTAAAACAGTTGATTTGCCACTACCCGATGATCCTATTATTGCTACTGATTCTCCTTCATGAACTTTGAATGAAATTCCTTTAACAGCATGNACNCCTCCAGGATATATCTTTTGTAAATTNTTCACAGTTAATATTTCATCNCTCATTTTANANACCTCATAAAATTCCTAATCCCGGAATTCTTGTCTTTGCTTCNATTCTTCTAAGGATAAGTGCTANCGTCCAAGTTACAATGAAATAGGATATCATGACCATNCCCCATGTCCAAGTAATTTGGAAGGTAATGGCATTNATCAATTTCCCCTGTCTTGTTAGTTCAGTATATCCAATCACCATAGCAAGAGATGAATTTAGTACTAGGTTAACCATCTCATTACCAAGAGGTGGTATGCATATTCTAATTGCTTGTGGTATAATTATTAATCTCATAGTTTGTAGATATGTCAAACCAATACTTCTACCTGCTTCCATTTGGCCAGAAGGGATAGCAGCAATTGCTCCTCTCAGAGTTTCNCATTGGTATGCTCCCGAATTGAATGCAAGAGCACAAATTGCACTCAAATATATCCTATCACTAAAAATATCAACTAAAAATGGTATATTTACAAAAAATTCTGCGACACTTTCTTCTATTCTTTTACCAATTTCAATACCAAAATGTAAAAATAGAAACTGAACAATGAGNGGAGTATTCCTGAAAATATCCGTATATATGGTTGCAACAGAATTTANTGGTCTTATTTTCCATGGTTCAANTTTTATTTTATTTCCATTNGGATAAGGGATCTCAACTGCACCATAACTCCCAGTAAATGTAATTAGCANTAAACTAGGNATAGTAATCATTACTCCTAATAACAGATAAAGGAATGCTCCTGGGTCACCTATTGGCGCAAATATATTATCTATGCCATGTAAATTGAGTTCAGAAAGTAACATCATAGATTCTATTATTAGAAATAGTGANCCTCTAATATTNTATGCTCCAATGGGNTGGCCAATAAGAAGGGAAATTCCTAAAAAACGTATAAATAATATTCTATGTTTTTTAGGAACTATTAATCCTATGAATCCTTCTTTTTCTCCGGAATTATCCGATTTCCTATTCTTAGCTAAATTTATAATTAACAAAATAAGAGATATAGAAAAAAATACTATTATCCCTGTTGATGAATTATTACTAATTTTTGAGGAGATTACTGATAAAGGTATTACTAGCCAAGTCAGTAGAAGCATTTTTTCAAGATTACTTTCAACCATATCCTTTAATGAAGTAGGTGCGGTTTTACACATGGCAAGGATAATNCCTATCANAAATCCAATAATTATGCCAAATGCAACAATTTTCATAGTTGCAATAAGTCCTTCCAACATCCATCCGGAGTATTTCTCAATAAATTCTCCAAATTTATTNAAATCCTCAATTTCAAATCCTATGGACTGATCTAAACCTTCTGAACAATATCCATTGTCATCTAATATTGTTTTCAATATTANTCCATCACTCCCTGAAGCAACCCCGCAAAAACCATCTATCATCACTAAATCATTTAGGATAAATTCTTGATCAAGAGNCAATAATGACAAATTGTGAAATTCAAATGTATTTCCTCCATCTTTACTGGTTGCAATAATATTATTCTGCCCAGAAATGATTATTTTTAGAGAATTAACAACTTCTACATTATTTATTAAACCATCACTATTGCCAGCAAAAGATTCATTATTAACTAAATCCCAATCAAACCCTATACTAGTATCTAAACCTCTTGAGACTATTATGTGGCCATTTTCAGTTGTTGCATAAGCCCGAGAATCACTTAATAGTTGCAAAGAAATTAAATTTTCATCCCTTANAGAAGGAAAATCTATTCTCTCCCAATTTATTCCTCCGTCNAATGTAGTTAGTATTATNCCATCTTCNCCAACTATTATCCCATTCAANCCATCTCCATCGATGAAAGAGATCGAATTATAATTTTGNTNATCTGNAAANCTAATATTATCCCANTNCAANCCATCATAATGCCATATTATGCCATTNTGNCCTATTACGAANTATGAATCNNTAGAAGATAAAGCANCCCCTTTAATATCTACATTTTCATCTGGAATATTTATCATATTCCAGGCATTATCTTGAACCTTATGTAAAACTGTTCCATTAGTTCCAGAAACCAATATTGTACCATCCAAATAATCCGATGCTGTCAAATTATTTTCTGTTATTGATTCCTTTTTCTCCCAACTATTGCCTTTGTCATTACTAGAAATCATTAGTCCTGATTCTCCGAATCCCCATATTTGTTCGNCTTCTGTTGAAANAATACTGAATATATCTTCATCAAAATCAGTATCTATTATTTCCCAACCACTTCTTAATCCAATTTGCCCATTAACTGTTGGTAAATTAATTATTAATAAAATTATTAAGAAAATCAGTATATTCATTTTAGGAGATTTATTCTTAGCAACCTGACTTGTTCGAATTCCCCTAAACAAGAGTCTCACTGTACCGGGATTAGTGCATAGAATATAGAGCCCTCGCTCACCCAAATCGGAAAATTATGAATATCTATGGGTAATGTTCATTTTGCTATTTCGCCTGAAGGCNATATGGGCAAGTTACTGTACAAGGGAAAAGTGAAGGAAGTCTGGAGTACCGAGTCTCCTNATGTAATAGAATTTAGATATACAAATCAGATTAGTGTCTTTGACCAAATCATACCAAGCCTTATACCAAGTAAGGGAGAATCATTAAATCGTACTTCTGCACACTGGTTTAACCTAGTAGAAAAGGAAGGAATTTGTAAAACACACGTAATTGAAGTGAATGCACCNGATAGAATTTTGGCTCGTAAATTTGAAGTTATAAGAGAGCCAGGGGCTATCTCTAGGGATAAAGAAAATGTTTTCGTACCTTTGGAGGTCATTTGTCGCCATTATCTTGCAGGATCTGGTTGGAGAAGATATGAGAGAGGAGATGCACCTGCAGAAGAATTTGGTTTTGAACCAGGGACTAAATTGTTTGAAGGAATAAAATTACCAAACCCATATCTTGAAGTCTCAACAAAATTCGAAAAATTTGATCGTCTTCTAGATAGAGAAGAAGCATTATCTATTTCTAATTTATCAGAACATGAATTTGATACCATTCTTTCTATCGTTGTTAAGATTGATGAGATAATTAACAAGGAAGCACTATCCAGAGGGCTAATTCATGTCGATGGCAAGAAAGAATTCGCACTAGGAGAAGGTAGAGAACCAGTTCTGGTAGACTCATTTGGCACACTGGATGAAGATAGGTGGTGGGATCTTGAATCATATGAAAAAGGTGAAATTGTACAATTATCCAAGGAATTTGTTAGACAGCACTATCTAGATAGTGGTCATTATGACGAATTATACAAGGCTAGAAAAGAAGGCTCAATAGAACCTCCAATTCCCGAACTTCCTGAAAGTGTCATTAAGGAAACCACTGAATTATATGTAAATATGTTCGAACGTCTAACTGGTACCGAATTTTAATTCAGAAATGTTTCCTCATTAATATCCCACAAGATCTTCTTTCTGCTACTGTTAAAATCATCATCAGGTGTCTTATTATCTCCTGTACTCCGCCATCAAACGGCTCATCTGCAGATATAGACCATTCACTACTTTTTATCGTTTTTATAAGTTTAATTACTTCTTCAGAATTTAACCAACCCATCAATTCTAATCCTCCTATGCCCTTTTGGAACCCAGGATAGCCTAAATTTTCTTCAGATAACCCATTCATCAATTTAAATAACATCTCATGTAATTTATTACTATCATCATCCAATGAAGTATATTGTAATAGATATTTTATCGAATTGCCATCATTTGTCGGAAATCTACCAATTTTTTCTCTGATATTGTTTTTACATAGCTGTTCTGGAGTGCCTCCAGATTCCTTCCAATCTAGTGATGACAAAAAAAGCATAGTTGCAGGATCAAATTTTGCTTTTTCTCCTTCAACTAGATTGGGCAAAGCATTACTCATTTTGATAACATTCAATAATTCTTCATGTTTTCCTTCAATACTCTTCAGAATCGGTTGTATTAATTTTTTGGCATCTATTTTCATTGGGTCGAATGTATAGAATGCACTAGTCGCCATAATCAATCAAGCCCAATACTTCTACCTAACTATTTCTTCGTATACGTCTTAGTCTACGTTCGAAATCATCCAATACTTCCTCTTCTACTTCATCATCTATTTTTAATTCTGTTTCTGGAATTTCTTCAATTCTAATATCTTCATCATTACGAATATTTTTACTATTGACTTCATTATCCTCTATAATTTCTTTTTTATTCGTATTCTCTTGTTTTTTCTCTGATTCTATTTTACTTTGTATCTTCTGTCTTGTCATTTCTTCAAATTCTTTCATTTCTCTGCGATTTTTACTTATCCATGCCAAAGAAGCTGAAATTAATATTACAACGACTGCTGCCATAATACTCTCAATTATATCTATTTCTTCTTCACCGACCTCTCCTCCTGTCAATACTTTCCTTATTTCGTTATCTCCGGGGTTTGAATCTATGTCCCAAGGGAAAAGACATCCGATTTCTATCACTACTTCTTCTCCATCAGCAATTTCCAAAGGCCTATCAAATTTAGGTTTGGGAGTTAAAATTGACCTTGTACTCATATCTATTTTTTGTGTCGATTCATAACCACTACTACTCAAAGTTATTTTACAATCTGCATCAATAAGTTGCCCATGACCAAATCTTTCTGCAGTTATCTCAATTATCTGATTTTCTCCTGTTCCAGATAAATCGACAGATGTTAGTCCAATATTCCAATTATTCTTTCTTATTTCAAAATATTTTTCGGCACTAGCTAATTCTTTACCATAAGAATCAAATATTTTTATCGTCAATTTCCTCATTCCCGGAGATGGATCCCATTCATCCGAACTGAGATTAATCACAACTTCCTCACTATTCATTCCTGAAGTTCCATAATATGAGTCCAATGAATAACCTCTATCATCAATAAGTAATACTACATAGTCAAAACTGAAATTCCCGTCTTCTATGGAACATGTCGACTGAATGTTAGAAAACTCTCCTGAAATTTGACATGATACGTTTTTTGAGATAGGCTGAAATACTTCCATCAAATAAGTCAAACTACTATTTTGGTTAATCGTTAAATTCCCAAATCCACTTTTTAGAGCAGGAAAAAGCCACCCCTCTTCTGTCCAATCCAAAGAGTTCCCATCTTCATCTACTATTACAGAATCGACTGTTGTGCCATGAATATTCAATATTGCATTATCACCAATTAATGATGTAATCATTGGAGAACTGGACCAGGAATTTTCTTCGTATTTAGTTTCAATCAATATTTCCTTTTGGTTACCTTGCGGATCTTGAGCAAGTATTCTTATCGTTTTTACTTCTCCTGTCCAGTTTTCAGAAGGAATTATTTCTAGTGGCATTCCTATCTTTTGACCCGGTGAAATTACGATAATATTATTCCCGCTTGTCCTCCATCCTTCAGGAACACTTAATATTTCTAAGTTAATTGTGGTAGGGCTATTTCCAGTATTTTCTAATATAACTAAAGATTTTCCACCATCTTTTGATATTTGCCAANNGCCATGACTAGTCATTTTGAAATCGTTTATTTCTGCAACTCTTAGTGGTAATGTTACTTCAGAAACAGCACTTGCATCTCCTTCTCTAACTTTTACATACAGTTCGACAGGATTTCCATACTGNGAATTATTTGATGGCGTAATATTTAGAATCAAGGGCGCACTTCCNCCNGGAGATATCATTGGCATTTCATTTGGCGTTTCGATATTCCAACCACTTTCACCAACAACCCAAANTGAAATATAAGGCCTAGTTTCCTTATTNCCCATTTGTAATATAGTTAATTCAATTTCTGAACCATTATTTTCTATTTCTAAATTTGTCCCTCCTGCTAGGACTTTCCANCCCGGTTCATGATTAACTCCTACTTCATATGTGAATGTCTTAATTTCTTCATCCATAGACATAGCTATGAGTGTAACAACCATTTTTGATCCTACTAATGCNCCCAATGGTACTGTGGAATTGACCTTTATTGANACAGTTTCGTTAATCTGAACATCATTTTTGGAACCTCCAATTGTGGACCATCCTGAAGAATTATCTCCTTCTTCTAGAAACATTTCTATATAAGTTTCTAAAACTAAATCATCAATCATATTGCCCACATTTTTAGCCAATATCTCTANTTCAAATATCTCATTGGTAGGGATTGTGTAAACCTCTTGCCCAAGATCGAGTCCATTTACGTAAGCATTAATTTCCCATTTATGNTCCTGCTTTGCTTGAAGGACAATATTTTTGAAGTCTTCAACATGANNATCACCNAAAGAAGACATCATTATTTTTATTTCTACATCTACTCTAGCAGGTGTCGATTCAGGAATTGTAATCGTAATTGGTATAGTTCTTAGGCTCCCAGCTCCTAATGTTATTGGATTATTGGAGAAGGTAACTAATATTCCCGGATCTGAAGTTATATTATCATTCAAAATTAATTGATGTGATAGATGATATGAATCTTCTCCATTACCTAAATTCTCAAGCCTTAATATTACTACTGATTCTTCATCAATTTCTGCAGAGATTGGCATCTCAGANGGGGATATGATAGCCAAATTTGCTCTGTATATTTGTAAAACTTCGAGTGAGAATTTAAGAATAAAATTAGAAGAATCTTCTGAATCTTGGAATTGATGGAATTTAGGAGGTGCATTATCAGGAAGCTCCAAATAAATAGATCCGGAAACTCTAGAGCCCGGACTTCCAGTAATACTAATTGTATTGGCAATTATTGAAATTTGTCCAGAAGTAGTCCAATTCCATTCTTGCTTTTGCATCCCCGAATCAACTAGCGACCAATTTAGAAATTCTTTATCATCTGGTAAATCGGCTGTTATCGACCATTCTAAACCGTTAGAGGGAACTGATCTTTGATGATTTATTTCCACTATTACTCCAGAAGCAACAAAAGTTAAGGACATTGTTTGACATATCTCTTCATCTCCGCTTCCAACACACATTGTTAGTGGAGTGCTNACGGAATCTCCATAATTTGCATTATTCGGGACTAATAGTCTAGCAGTCATTTCTTTTGATTCTCCAGGATCTAGAATTATTGCATTCTCTTTCACTCCCTCCGAATTAAATAACTCCAAATTAGATCCCCAATCGGTACTATCCCATGAAATTGCTATTTGATTCTCCTGGGCATTACCTACATTTTCTATAATCAACCATGCAGATGCCTTTTCTCCAATTAATCCATACCCTTCACTAAAACTAGTNCCATCTGGTCCTCTGAGAGATAACCCTCTTGTTCTATTTGCTTCCACAGGAAGAGTCGACGAAACACTAATATTACTGTCACTATCAAGTATCAATTCTAAAGTCAAAAATCCTGAATCAGAACCCAAAGCATCACTCGGCGCATTAATAGTTATCTCAGGATTCCATATTTCTCCTACTCCGATTTCAACTCCAGTTATTTGACTATAATCTGCACCCCAACTCCATCCTTCTGGTAAGTTGCTTGAATCTACAGTTAGACTCCAAGAACCTGCTAATCTGCCAGTAGATCTTATTGTTGGTTTTGTAATGATGCTTTCNCCAGGAGTTACTCTAACCGGTTCTGTTGGTATTTCGAAAGATGCATTGTAGGACGGGACAATCATCAAACTTTTCTTTTGTATGTCATTATCATATCTTGTTTGAGAAATATTTTGATATGGATCTAGCCTTAATTCAAACACATGTTCTCCTAGCCCCCCAACCCATTCCACATCAAAACTATCAAAAGAACCTGAATCTGTAGGATTAACAGGNNTCAAGTTTTCTGACCTNTATCTNCCAATTTCAATACCATTGGCTAATAATATAGCATCTACNCCTTCTTCAGTCTCAGATGTNCCAGCATTCTCAAANAAGGCTGTAACCGTGACAANTTCTCCTGGTTCCGGTGCATTTGGATTAAANTCTATACTTCTGCCATCAACTAATGGCCTCANGTCTGGTTTACTNGTAGAAATAACCATATTGCCTATTATTATGTCTAATGTTGCATCGCCATCAATATCTGCTAAAGAGGGAGATGACCAAGTCCTGTAATTCAGATCAATTTCATTTGNCCATTCTGTATTTATAGCTGAACCTGTACCATCTTCTCCATCGAATGCCCATAGTGATCTTCCATATGCTACNAAAATATCTTGTTCATCCTCTCCATCTATGTCCATCCAAGTAACTGAACTAACTGCTATTTCATCATTAGGCGTTCCACTACTTTGCTCTAANTCGCGATTCCATATTTGATTTGGNATAGATCCACTAACATCATGNCATCCTACTTCNCCATGTCTTGCAGTAGTNGTTTGCCACCATGTTACCCAACATACTCTATCATAGACGNCATCTCCATCTGTATCNAAGGGCGTTGGTGGTGCATCAGCATANCCATTTTCAGCATTAAAAATCCATAGTTCATCTCCATCGCTGATTTCTAGGCCTCTATATTCAGCACCATCTGCTCCTGCAGAACCATCTGCATCGGTAGGTATGGTGATTATCATTTCAGGCACATCATCTGAGTCTAGATTAGTAATTATTGGCCCAGGAAGTCTAATATGTGGNACATCATTATCTCCATCGAGATTATTCAGACTCAAACCTCCATCCCAACTAGAATCGCCAGTGTCAGATTCTATCTTCCAAACCCACATNCCTCCACTATTTGCTTCAATTGTGGTAAGCAATACATATCCAGTTGAGTCATCTGTTTGGGCAAACGCAGGATCAGATGGATGACTGCCTTTATCCAAATTAACTTGCCATAAAGGATTTGGAGAATTAGTTACTGGTAGAGGCAGTGCTAAAACTACCGGTTCGTCACTGATTTTATCAATTAAAGAAAGAACCAATTCTGCATTTCCATCCAAATCTAAATCAGCAAGCAATAATTGAGTAGTAGGATTATGCCCTCCAAATAAATTACTTGTATATGGTCCCTCATTACTTGTTATTCTCAAATCTTCATCACTCCATGTCCATAATAATTCTGANGAGTGGCCATTTACTGACCATCCAGTTACGGAGCAAGTTAGTCTAGGAGACCAAACCTCAACAAAAACACTCCCTCCAGCATCATAGGCTACAATAANTTCTTGTTTCCCATCTTCATCAATATCAACTATTGCAGGCGATGTTTTCATTTTTTCTGTCGGACCTAAATCCACTTGCCAAGCAACATCTGCATCTTCTCCTTCGATAATTTTTAGAATACTGTGANCNGTTCCTCCNANATCTTCAGTTTGTATTATGATAATAAATAAAGAAGAATTGCCACATCTTTCTTCTGCTTCCAAACTTTTAGTAATTGAATTTTTGAAATCTCCTATGGGAGTTGCTAATGAATCAGTACCAATGTCNTAACCTTCGAATTGCCAGTTTATTTCAGGATCTACAATGGATAACAATTCAGTGGCATTAATTGGTACATCAAAACCTGCTCCTCCTAATGGACTATGAGCGGGAACATCACTAATTCTGTCACTAGTTCTCCCGAATTGTGGCCATGGTTGATCTCCGTCTATCCATATTTCAGAAGCGGNATCTGAAGTATTAGACATTATTTCTAAACTNTCAATNGCATCNANATTTTTTTCGAAATAAAGTAATGGAGAAAGGGCAAGCATTAGGACAATAGACACAGCAATAGACATTTTCCGAATATCGCCGGATTGTCTTCTCAAAGGGCCCACTACCATCAGAGAATAACATGGGCTTGGAAATCTTCTTGAACATTCGCACTAAACGNACACTTAGGCNTAGGTATNTGTACATTATTCAAAATGCCAACATGCNTACTTTCCGTTGTGCTTATACGAGATGTGCCGGTCGCGNNGTCCAACTGACCTCTCCTCTAGAGGCATAGCCGATGAGGGACGAGAGGATTTTCCTCTGTCTCTATCGTTACAAATCAGAGGATTGGCCTAAGTTGGAGGTTTAGAAAATGTATAGGATTGTAACAAGAGAGGATACTATACGTATACCGGCAGAATATATCCGCCGTGGTCGTAAATTAGAAGAACACATTGATGAACTAGCTCATGAAGCATTTGAAGGAAGGTTTGATGAAAATGAACATTATACATTAGTAACATTCAATCATGAAGCAGTAGGCAGGGGTAAGATAATACACGGTGATGGAGCGATTTATCAGAGTGTTAAATTTACTGCATTAGTTTTTACTATGGAAAATAATGAAGTTGTAGACGGTGCTGTTTCTGAAGTTTCTGAATATGGTGCATTCGTAAGAATTGGGCCAATAGAAGCGTTATTGCACAAATCTCAAATTCTTGATGAACCTATCCAAGTAAATCTTGGAATACGTAGAATAGAAGGCTCTCAAACTGGTAAATCTTTAACTGAAGGTTCTTTTGTAAGATCTAGAATAGTTTCCAAGGCAATAAATCAAAATGATCCTCGTTCAAGTAAAATCGGCCTTAACTGTAAAATGGANGGACTAGGTTGTTTCGATTGGCTATCAGAGAGTGATTAAGATGGTAAAAGTCCCNTTTGCATGNGGNGAATGCAATAGAATTCTAGATGATGGCATTACACAATGCAATCATTGCCCAAACGCTCCAGTTACTACAGACTGGCAAGGATTTGTTGTTATACTCNATCCTTCAAGATCTGAAATAGCAAAAAGACTTAATGTTTCAGCACCAGGTAACTATGCATTAAAAGTTAACATTCGTTAGGAGATGAAAATTTGGAAATAATAGAGAGAAAAGAAAATACTTTACTTGGCAGGGTAGAAATATTCTTTGCCTTAAATCACGCTAATGCGCCTACTCCTTCTTTGTCCAAAATGATTGAAATGGTAATGAAACTAGAACCAGGTTCAAAAAAGGATTTGATTTATATTAAAAATGTTAATACTAGATTTGGAGTGGCTAGGACAAATGGTTTAGCATTAATCTATGAATCAGAAGAAGATGCTAATTTAGAGCCAGAATATATCAAATCAAGGCATGAGATTCCAGAAGAGTCTAGTGCAGAAGTATCGGAAGGAGGGGATGAATAATGCCTGATGGAACTCCTAATCCACAAGCTAAACATACCAAATATGCAATTGAAGGAGACTCATTAGTTAGAAAAAGCGAGTTTTGCCCTATATGCGGTCCAGGTGTTTTCTTAGGAATCCACAAAGACAGAAAAGTTTGTGGGAAATGCGGCTATTCTGATCCTCCAAAAACCTACAGAGGAATATATCAGGAAGAAGAATAATCTTCCCANAATCCATCATTGGTTAATATCTTAGAATTTGATATATGAATTCCAATATTTTCTCTCTTCTTGAATGAGAANTAATTATCTCTTATCCTNATTTCTCCATCATGCCTCCATCCCGTCCATCTCCATACTCCCTTTTCGGATTCAAAACAAGCATCCAATACAGGGCCGGGTGTTTCAATGATGAAAGGCTCATCCTCAATATCGTTGAGTATTGCTATTGACTTACCATGCATCATGACAAACCANCTTCCTTCTTTGGAAAATTTGACGTNAGATATCTTGTCTTTTAGTCTGAAAATCTTACTTACTTTAATTACTCTTTCTTGATCTAACTTCATGACACCTCCAGCAGCAGACCAAATAACTATGTTAGAAGCATCCTCAATTATCGAAACTATTGGATTCATTTCGGCAGATATCTCCATATCTCGCCATATCGGATAATGGTCTCTCCATATTTCTTCTCCCTCTTGATTAATCATGTAAATTCCTTTATTTTTTGTTGCAAATACAATATTTTCACCTACTTTACTTAGTCCCATTGGTTCCGCATTCAGTATTTTTTGCCATGTAGAATTTTTAGGCTTTATATCTAAATCTCCAATGGAAGAAGAAGTTCTCAAAATGTCTCTACCTATTCCATTTTCCCAATTTATTCCTAGAGGTATGCCAGCCATTCTAGCATCTTGTAATTCTCTATCTATCCAAATTCCTATCCAAATATTTTCAAATAAAACTCCAGACATTATTGTTGTAGGAAATGGTTTTGAATATGAGGAAATATATTCATAATTAAAATCCAACTTTGCTAATTCTCCTGAAGTGCCAATGACGATTATTGTATTATCATCCCTATTGACCATCTGAGGGGTGAAGTCTATTGACATAATAATACCCTGAATAAGACTCGGCCTTTGAATGTGTGTCCGTCAAGTTTGAATCAAGTACTTCTTTCGCGTAACATGGTTACGTTATTGCTGGCATCTTCTAAAGATCCAGCATCTATGAATCTTTATAATGCGATGTTAAATAATACAATTTGGAAAAAGGGCGTTAAAATGCCTCATGGAATTGCCCATGAGCATAATTTAGGAAAAACTCATCTTTTACTGATAAGTGATAAGCATCATATATTTGCAGATAATATTGATATTGTCCATGAAAAGCACATAAATATTCATGTTGATGAGGTTTTAGTGCTTTCAAAGCACGCTTCAAAATCAAAAATACCGGCATTAACCATCCATGTTATTGGACTACCTGGTCAAGAACCTCATGGAGAAATAGGACAATCCGGAGGATATAAAGGTCAATTAGTGCCTCCTTCGCCACGTTTTGGTTCACTTTTCAGACGTCTATGTGAAATATCTGAAGATAAGGGAATAGATTCAGAGTTTGATATAACTATTGAAACGACTCATCATGGCCCATTCTTAACTAAACCAA
>NHGE01000075.1 GCA_002172375.1 Euryarchaeota archaeon TMED129
GAGCCAAATAGACTCTAATGACAATCAAGTCGCCCTTCTTTCTGTTGCCTTAGGCCTTAGTTTAGTATAGCCGCATTTGCGACATGATCGGGGCTTTGAACCTCTATGGGTGGCTGAACAATTCATACAAATCCATTTCTTCAGAAGTCTTGCCTCTGCAACNGGATGCCTAGTAGCCATATATTTCACCCGGACTAACTATCATTCATAATCGCTTCCCATAATAACCATCCGTTTAATTGTAAACAATCGGTAAGAAAGCATTAGCCGCGTCTTCACAGGCATTTGCTACATCATCTAATCTCTGTAAAACTCTATACATNTGNACTGCNGCTAGAGGATCATCACTTCCTGAACTAAATACGAANCCAGCAGCCCTACTTTCGGCCATATCNGCTTCGTGNTCTGAAANATTAACATCNTGAATTAATTTTCTTAATTCTTCTTTATCNGCNTTNGTGTGNCCAGACAGTGTCAATTTTNTCAAATGCAATACCGTATCTTCATAAATNGANGCAGTCTTTTTGACTGATTCTGCCATCTCCATTACTAATTTTCTGGCTTCTTTATTATCATANAATTCTCTGAANGATAANTGCTCAGCCACATTTTGNGCATAATCNGCAATTCTATCTTGNCGACCAAGCATATAGATAAATTCATCACTATTTATCAATAATTTCCATTCACTAGATCCAACTCTTTCTCGTAGAACATTCTTNAANTCATCTGCTTTCAATTCNGAAGCNATTGTNGCTTNTATTTCNTCGGAAGGATCTTCTCCTTTAGTNGCTTTAGAAACNGCAGNAAGCATNTGTTCTACAGTTTCTTCAACAATTTCTGCATGAGAGTGGAATAGTTCGAAAACAGTAGGCATTGNTNNNCCATCTCCTCCAGCATCTGCTAATGCATCTTCGACGAATATTTCATCACCNCTTGTTTTCCACATTACATATGCTACTGCCAAGAAAGCTATGGGTAATACTACAATTAATTTCAAAGGATCTGAACCCATCGCCATATAAATAGTTACAGCGCCAAATGCAGCGGCCGGTAAACTAGCAACCCACGATGCCGCAATCTTTCCGAAAACTCTGAAATCAACATTTTTAGCACCTCCAGCNAGCCCAACGCCTACAACCGAGCCGACCAGTGTGTGAGTTGTTGAAACTGGAACTGCTAGGAAAGGCATTGAAAAAACCAATATGGTTGTTGCTGCTCCAAATTCGGCTGCAAAACCACGGGTTGGAGTGATATCAGTAATCTTTGTACCTATTGTTTCCATTACTCTCCATCCCCATGTCATAACACCTATAGCTATCCCTGCCGAACCAAGTAAAACAAGCCACAATGGAACGTCTACTTGGTCAGCTAAATCTCCTCCGCTGGAAAGAATATCATATACTGCAGCCATCGGTCCAATCGCATTGGANCNATCATTNGCTCCATGGGCGAATGCAACATACGCTGCAGTGATTATTTGCAACCAAACAAATATTTTTTCTACACCTTGAAATCCATCACTTTTCTTATTAAATTCATAATTTCTCAGAACATACCAAAGGGCTATTGAGGAAATTAATCCAATTACTGCTGCTAATATCAAAGAATTAATGGGAAACCATGGATTATCTGACATTGGGTTAAAACTACCATTTTCTTTTGCTGGTAACCAGTCATATTTATCATCAATCCCAAACCATCCATTAGAAGCAGCTCTTGTGATAAATCCTTTTAGAGCTTTGAATTGTAGAGCCAATCCTAATGTAAAAAATGTCGGGAATGCTAAGATAGGTGCTAACCATTTTGATCTTTCTANAGGATTTTCTGCTTCTAATATTGTTAACCTTATTATATAAAATGTCAAGAATGCNAGAATACCTCCCATCAAAGGACTTGCAACCCAGGACATTACAACCGTTCTAACAACTTCCCAATCAATTAGTGTAATGCTATGTTGAATTTCAAGTACTAACCCTATGCCTAAAATTCCTCCAATTATGGAATGTGTGGTGGAAACAGGNAAACCAAACCTTGTTGCAATAGTTAGCCAAACAGCTGCAGCCATCATTGCAGAGATGAATCCATACATCAAATCATTCGCGAAATCATCTGTTACGGTTTCAAAATCAACCGTCAATATTCCTTTCCTTACGGTGTCTGTAACGGCATCTCCAGCAAAAAAAGCACCACAGAATTCAAAGATTGCTGCAATAATTACTGCCTGTCTCAAAGTTAAGGCTTTAGATCCAACTGATGTACCCATTGCATTAGCAACATCATTAGCTCCTATGTTCCATGCCATNTAAGCACAAACCATCACAGAAAGAATTAGAACAACAGTCATTATGGGTTCCATAATCTATATACGGTATATATCTGGTTTATCAATATTAAATTATATAATCTATATAGTTAATGTAGAAAACGNGATACTGCGGATAATATATAATTATATATATTGGTATAGCCTCGTGTTATTCGTGCCAGTTAAGGGTGGGTCAAATTCTGAAGTAAGGAAAATTCAGCTTACTGGAGGTTCAACCTATATAGTCAGTCTTCCTAAAAAATGGATTACTGAGCATGGATTGAATTCCAAAGATCAAGTAAGAATTGAATGGCGTCCATCAGGTACTCTAAGGGTTATTGCAGATGCGTCAAAAGTTGTTAGAAACAGGATAGTTGAAATAAATTGTAGAGAAATACCTGATCATATGATTTTCGATCATTTAGTCGCGGCTTATTTATCCGGTGCGAATAAGATTATTATTTATTCAAAAGATGATTTTTCTAGAAAACAGAGTAAAATCTTTCGTAATTTCGTCAAGTCAACCAGAGGTTTAGAGATTGCGAATGACCAAGGAAATAAGTTGGAAATGATTAGTTTATTGAATCCTTCAGAAATGCCATTATATTCTAGTATAAATAGGATGTATTTGTTGATTTCAAGACAAGTAATAGATTTTTCAGACGTACTAATTGGAGGTGATTTAGAAATTTTAGAAGATTCAGCAGAAAGGGAAGCTGAAGTTGACGCATTAAGGCTCCTTTTGGAAAGGCAGGTAGGTCAAATTCTAGAGTTTTCTACTATTGAAGATTCTCTCGGGACATCAAGATGGGAGGCTTCTGAATTATGTAAGTTGGTCAGAACTCTAGAAAGAATGGGCGATCATAGTTTTGCTTTATGCGATTTAGCTCATTCTTACAANATCCCTAGTACAATAAGCATGACTTCTCTACCTATTTCAGTAATACCTATNTGGCAAATGTCAATAAAGTTACTGATCTCTAATCTTAGAAAAAGAAAAATCTCAGAAATACATACAGCAAAATCTCAACTCATCTCAGCACAAAATGATTTATTGCAATACGAAGAAGAACTGAGATCTAGTGAAATCGATATCCAAGATGCATTATTTTTAGATAGAGTGTCAGAGTCATTAAGAAGAATTTGTGCTTATTCAATCAATATGGCTGAAATTTTAATGAATATCCAAACCCATAGAGAATCTAAACAAATGTACTCATAATCCAAGAANGATTCTTAGATTTATACGTTGTTTAAGCTTGTTATTCAATTACATATGTATGGATATATATTTGATATAATTAAAANATATATAGACAATATATTTTATGTCCATCTATAGTAATAATATGCCTTTACTTCATTGCTATTACATCACTCGGCGGTTCAGGAGGAAAAAAAATGACTTCGAAAATAGTAACAATGATGATGACAATGATAATGATGAGTAGCCTTATTGCAGGCTGTACTGGTGACGATGATGATGTGCCTGAATTAATTCAGACTGGTTCTTCAACGGTTTTGCCACTGGCAGTAGTTTGGGCGGAAGATTATGAGGGTGCTGATGTATCTGTATCTGGTGGTGGGAGTAGCCATGGATTGAATTCTTTACTGAATGGTGAAGCCGATATAGCAGATGCCAGTAGAATCTTAAAAAACAAAGACTACGGTAAGTTCGATAATTGCGATGATACAGTGGTTGACGAAGAGACAGGTTCAACTTCGGTCCCTTGTAATGGTGTTTTGCCTGTAAAGTGGGTAGTAGCATTTGATGTTTTAGCCACCATTGTTCATCCAGATAATACCTGGGCAACGGAATTAAATTTTTCACAGCTTTATTCAATCTTCACAGACGATAATCCTGCAACACACTGGGACGATGTTCCTGGACTTGAAAATGCTCCACATGAGGAAATAGAGATATACGCTCCGGATGAAGCGAGTGGAACATTCGATTTTTTCTTTGAATCTATTATCGACGATTGGGGTAAAGATACTCAGGAAGCCGGAACACGTTTGGAGTCTGGAGATGGTGTTTACCATCCTTCAGCAGATGATAACGTGATCTTAACAGCAATCCAGAACAATCCATATGCTATTGGATATCTTGGATTTGCATATGTTCAAGAGAATCTAGGTTCAGTTGAACTTGTCTCTTTGGATAACGGTAATGGGTTTGTAGAACCTTCACTTGCCACTGTTGCAGACTACCCAATGGCACGTCCATTACACATGTACACCGATGCTTATGCGGATAATAGAGGGGATGTGGAAGGATACATTTCATTTGCACTTTCTGAAGAAGGGCAGCAAGTAGTAGATGAGGTAGGATATGTCAGAGTCGCCATGGTCAATTCTGAACTCTTGGAAAGTCAGAAATCAATGTTAAATGACTGAGGTAATGTTTTGATGGCGGAGGAGAATCCATTAGATGGCTNTGCTCCTAAACACTATGGTGTTACAGGACTATTATTCTCCTCTGCCTCATTATCTGTTATTGCAAGTGCTCTAATAATTTACACGTTAGCAGATGGTACGTTAGATTTTTTTAGNTCAGAAGAAGCAAGCATATTTGAATTCATAACCAGTACAAAATGGATTCCTAATGGACTTAATCCTAGTTTTGGAATATGGCCACTACTTTCTGGTACTGCATTAATTGCCGGCGGTTCTCTATTATTGGCCATTCCAATAGGTGTTTCATCAGCTCTATATCTATCCGAGTTCTGTAGTAATAGGACCAGAAAGATATTGAAGCCACTGATTGAGGTTCTCAGTGGAATACCTTCTGTAGTTCATGGCTTTTTTGCTTTATTAGTAATCAGCCCTATTATTAGAGAATATTTTGATGCAACATACTTTAATGCAGCGAGCGCAATTATTGTTGTTGCAGCAATGATTCTGCCAATTATTGTTAGCATTTCAGACGACGCAATTCGTGCAGTTCCAAGAGAAATGAGAGAAGCTAGTTTAGCCCTAGGGGCTACTAGATGGGAGACTGCTACAAGGGTAATTCTACCTTCTGCGAGATCTGGAATTGTTGCCTCAGTTTTATTGGCATTAGCAAGGGCTGTTGGGGAAACAATGGCGGTTACCTTAGCAGCAGGTTCTGTTGCTTCGTTACATTTGAATCCCATGAAAGAAACACAAACGTTGACTGCATATATTGCTCAAGTGGCTACCGGAGATATTCCACCAGGACCCGCAACAGA
Organism: Euryarchaeota archaeon TMED129; assembly: GCA_002172375.1. GTDB lineage: Archaea > Thermoplasmatota > Poseidoniia > Poseidoniales > Thalassarchaeaceae > MGIIb-O3. The sequence goes on from NHGE01000075.1 coordinate 5,521, forward strand.
TGCAGGTTTTGCTGTAGGTAGTACGCTCTTCATCATGACTTATATGGCAAATCTATTTGCAATTAGAGCAACTAAGAAGAAGTTTGGCAATTCAAAAAATTATTCTGTGAGATCTTTAATATCGAAATTAATGCTTAAATTTAGATATTTTAGAAACATTGAGTCTAATATTAGTATCTCATCTAATTTGATAGAACCACTCAGTCCCAACCGATATGATTTGAAAAGGAGGAGTAGAGAAAAGTATTCAGTATTCTTAATAGGTAGTAGTTTCTCATTGGGCATAATATTTTTATTAGTGCTTCTTCAAACAGTTATTGAGTCTGGAATTAATGGAATTTCTTACAACTTTTTGACTAATTTTCCTTCATCTAGATCAATCAGAGCAGGAATTGGTCCGGTAATTCTTGGCTCAATATATTTAATTTCATTAGCCATTTTATTTGCACTTCCTTCAGGTGTTGGTGCTGCAATATATTTGAATGAGATATCTCGTCCTAGTAAAATAAATTTTTTCCTACGAAGAACTATCCAGAATCTTGCAGCGGTCCCTTCGATAATTTTTGGATTAGTTGGATTGGTAATATTCTCACGACTACTAGGCTTCGGTCTTAGTCTACTTACGGGCTCTCTAACATTAGCAATGATGATACTTCCAATGATTGTAGTGACAAGTGAAGAAGCTCTTTTAGCAGTACCTAAAGGTTTCAGAGACGGAGCTCTAGCAGTGGGCGCTACAAGATGGCAAACCGTTCGACATCATGTTCTTCCTAATGCGATTCCAGGGATTGCGACTGGAACAATACTCTCTATTGCACGTGCTTTGGGAGAAACAGCACCGATACTTTTTGTCGCAAGTATTTTCTCAAAAACTGCTCCTAGTGGAATACTAGACGGATTTATGGCACTTCCAATACAAATATTCTTCTGGACTCGACACCCTAAACAAGAGTTTCAAGATTTGGCAGCAAGTACCATACTTGTGCTATTAGTATTATTGATTATTCTCAATTTAATTGCTTTGTTTATTAGAAATAGGGCAGAGGCGAAGAGGACTTGGTAAAATGGAAACAAAAAAAATAAGAGTTAAGGATTTATCTGTATTTTACGGCGATGTTGAGGCTGTAAAAAATATTAGTTTAGAAATTCATGAAGGTTCGGTAACTGCATTTATAGGACCATCAGGTTGTGGTAAGAGCACTTTACTTCGTTCATTTAACAGAATGAATGATGAAATCATTAATTGTAGAACTTCGGGAGAAATTTTTTGGCTTGAAAAAAATATCTTGGGTAATGATATAGACCCAGTTTTATTGCGTAGAGCGATATCAATGGTGTTTCAAAAACCAAATGTATTTCCAACCTCAATATATGAGAATGTTGCATTTGGTTTGAGAATCCAAGGAATCAGAGATCCGGAAAAACTTGATAGAAAAATTGAATCAAGCCTCAGAGACGCTGCATTATGGGATGAGGTTCATGATCGCCTTCATGATGATGCATTTTCTCTTTCTGGTGGTCAACAGCAGAGACTCTGTATTGCGAGAGCTCTGGCTATAGGCCCATCAGTACTATTGATGGATGAGCCTACCTCGGCTTTAGATCCGATTGCAACAGCAAAAATTGAACAATTGATACATGAACTCAAAGAAAAAGTAACAATCTTAATCGTTACTCATTCAATGAGTCAGGCTTCAAGAATATCAGATCAAACTGCCTTCATGTACTTGGGTGATTTGATTGAATTTGGAGATACAGAAATGATTTTTAATTCCCCTGTAGAGGAATTGACAGGTCAATATATCTCAGGTAGATTTGGTTGATATTCTGAATGATATATTAGTAAACTCACAGAGAATTCAAACAAACATACTCATAATCAAAATTAATCCTAATTTTTTTTTCAAAAAAACCACAACATAATATGCAATGCGGTTTAGGGTTGTATATCCATTAATTGATGACTGGTTGGGGTTTAATATGTCAAAATCTGGAATATTGATTGCAGTTGAAGGAATGGACGGCTCTGGAAAGAGTACACAAGCAAAACTACTTTATCACTGGCTAAGAGCAAAAGGACTTCCAGTTTATCACACCGAATGGAACTCTAGTAAGATAGTTAAAGCCGCAACAAAACTAGGAAAACAGAATAAAAGACTCCTTCCTATGACGTTCCATTTAATTCATGCAGCAGATTTTGCCGATCGGTGGGCAAAGCAAATTGAGCCCGTACTAAAAATCGGTGGAATAGTAATATGTGATCGATACAAATACACTGCGATGGCTAGGGACGGATCTCGGGATGTTTCTCTAGAAACAATAGAACAAACATATTCTTTTGCTCGAGAACCTGATTTGACTATATATTTTGATGTACCTGGGGATATTGGTTATGAAAGAATAACCAAAGGTAGGCCTTCACTAAAATACTATGAAGCGGGAATGGATATGGGCTGGTCTGATGATCCCTTTGAATCATATAGAATTTTTCAATTAAAAGTTTCAGATATTTATTCTAAGTTAGTACAAGAGGGCAGAATAATCCGTTTAGATGCAACAGGTTCTGTTCCGGAAGTACAAAAAAGAATGCGTACTTTATTTAATGAGAATATCGATATCTCAGAAATGACAATTATAGATCCTTCTGATCGCCTGGCTCAAAATTTAAGCCAGTCAGAATTTGATTGGTTAAGTTATACAGAAGGAGGAAATTAAATCCATGTCTCAAGGTAAATTAATTGTACTGGAAGGGCCAGATCAAGTAGGACGAAGTTTACATGCAAGACTATTGTCTGCAAGACTTGAAGCCCATGGTGTGGCAACTTTCACCATAGGACTTGCTCGTTCAACACTAATGGGTGAATTGTTAAAATCACATACTCATCATATTCACCAATTAAACTGGCGAACGAGAGCTCTTCTTTATGCAACAGATCTACATGACCAAATATTAAATGGAATAGAGCCACTTTTGGAAGCAGGATTCGTTGTAATTTCCGATAGGTATGATTTAACTCCTAAGATAAGAGAATCCGTCAGAGGAGGCGATCCTGATTGGATTAAATCTCTCTATTCAGAAATTCCAAAGCCTGACTCTGTTATCATATTACATTGTGGCCCTAGAAGATTATTGAATAGGATAATGTTTGGAGAAAAACTAGAATCTCTGAATAATTTTGAGTCAGGTATGGATATGGGGATATCAACTTCTATTACGTCTTCATTTCTAAAATATCAGAAATTATTAAGAGATGAATTTACAAAAGCAGGTAAAGAAATTGGTGCAACTTTAATACCGACAAGAGACAGTGTTGAAATCGTACACAATAAAATTTGGGAAAGTCTACAGCCAATAGTTGGAGATCTCATCCAACCGATTAATGAATCTTAATTCATACTTGAGGCTATAAAATCAGTCTGTGTCAAATAAAATAAGAGGCCAATACCGGCAAAAATCATCATCCAAGACCCTGTCGCCTTAACAATTCCTGTATATCTCTTCAATATCTGTATTACTGATTTTCTACCTGAACTAACTAAAACTGTTACAATTATCATTAGAGACATTACCGATAGTACCAATCCAAACATCCCTGAGATGACTGCTGGCTCTCCTATTGTGATAAGCCAGGCCAAGAAAGGAAATACGGCAGCAGCAGTACAATCTACAGACGCTGCGGAGTATCCAATTCCCCAGATATACATATTTCTTCTGGGAGTAAATATATCATCTTGCTCAGTATTTTGATATCTGTTAAGGATATGCTGAACTTTTCCAAGAAAATGAGACGTCCATCCCAATAGCATCAATACTCCTAATACAATCAATATTACTGAAATTATAATAGCAATCTCGCTTAGAATTTCAGAAAGATTGATTATTCCATTCAAACCGAATAATAAAAGTCCAATAATTGTAAAGAATGTTAACTGCCCTAAAGCCGCATAACCTCCAATTTCAAAAGAATTAGGAATTTTTCCTATCAATTTTCCAGTTTCCCTTAACTCATCTTCTCGCATTCCTAAATTTAGATAGTAGGTTATGTAGGAAGGTAGGACTGGAAACGCACATGGACTAAAATAAACTAGTATCCCAATAATAAGGCCAATGAAAAATACTCCTAGGACAGAATTATCAATTTTAGAAATTCCAAATCTTAAATCCTCTGTATCTCCTTGATTAGCCCTTTCAATAACAGAATCGAAAAACTCCCAATTATCAAGAGGGAAACCAGTATTTTCTTTTGCAACAGCATAACCTTCATGATCTATTATCATTATTTGAGGTATATTTATCACATTATAATATTCAAGCATATCTCCTC
>NHGE01000032.1 GCA_002172375.1 Euryarchaeota archaeon TMED129
ACAATAGAATCTAAAAAATCATCCAAATCAAAAACCCAAGAAACAAATATGATGTCCTTTGAAGAAGAAGAAGATGAAGATGACATTTTTTAAAACTTCTTTGGAAGACTTGAAGACATATCTCCAATGGCATACCTCCAAGGGACTGTAGCTCAGTAGGGAGAGCGCCGCACTGAAGATGCGGAGGCCGCCGGTTCAAGTCCGGCCAGTCCCACCATTTTGTTCTAGTTCAGTGAAGAAACAATTTCTTTTTGGATATCATGAAGTTTTGTAATTCCTGTGGCGGCAGAGTCTAACAATTCTTCCAGTTGCTTCCTTGAATATGTCGATTCTTCTCCTGTGCCCTGTACTTCTACGAATTCTCCGTTACTTGTCATTACTACATTCATATCGACGTCGGCATTACTATCCAAAACATAATCCAAATCTGCCCAAACCTTCCCTTCTAGTAGTCCCACACTTAGTGCAGCCACATCATAAGGCATGACTTTATTTTCATGTTCTCTTCTTTTTTCTTCAGATAAAGAGGGAGGCGTCCATCCGTTTTTTATTTCTTCTTTATTGCCCCTTAATTCTTCAGGCAGACATTCTCCTCTTGCAATGAGTCTTCTAACGGCAATTCTCATTGCAATACAGGCTGCTGTTATCGAAGCACATCTAGTTCCTCCATCGGCATTTAATACATCACAATCTATTGTTAAGGCAATAGGTCCTAAAGCACCCAAATCAATTGATCCTCTCAGAGATCTGGCAATTAACCTCTCAATCTCTTGAGTCCTCCCTTTCGCCCCAGTACGCTCTCTCCTGAATCTTGTATCTGTCGAACCAGGTAATAGAGAATATTCAGCATGAACCCACCCCTTATTCGCGTCCCTAGAAAACCATCTTGGTAGAGAAGGAGCTTTAGTAACGCATGCTAGAATTTTAGTGTTACCTTGGCTGTAAAGAATTGAAGATAAAGCATTAGTAGTAAAATCCATTTCAACTTTAATATCTCTAAGTTCTTCACTGCTTCTTGTAATGTCAATACTGTCTTTTTTGGTTTTTGCCATGCTCCTCGGATGGCATATATCTGATGAACTATTCGTGTATTTCTAGCACTTTTATCACAATTATTCTCTAAATATCCTTAGCGAAAGGAGGCCATCTCCCTATGTAAAGAGCCAATAGTATTAATAAAATCTGTATTATTCCTCTCATAAAATGTTCAAAAAAATTAAGTTTTACTCCGCCTATTGGGATGTCATTAATCCACATATTTAAGTTCGCCCAGTACAATACAATTAGCATTAATGAAATTCCCAAAGAACCATATTTTCTTAGTGGTTCAATTAGAATCATGATACCAAAAATTATCTCAAATACGCCACTTAAGTAAACCCAAAATTTTGGATTTCCAAGTACTGATGGAACTATTGGCTCAAACCATTCTGGATCTCTAAAATGCTGTATTCCAATATTTACGAGGAATAATCCGAAAATTATTGTTACCAGTCTAGTGATTAATAACATTTCCAACTACTCTTTTTTATTCTCTGGTCTGAAAGATTTAATTAATTTAGGATTTGTATCAATATATGGCCCTCCGATCAAATCTATACAATAGGGTATACTAGCAAATATCCTATCTAGAATTTCTCTAATTGATCGGGGCGAACCTGGCAAGTTAATTACTAAACATTTCCCTCTTATGCCTGCAGTCTGCCGTGAAAGAACTGCAGTAGGAACATACTCTAGTGATATTCTTCGCATTTCTTCTCCAAAACCCGGCAATATTCGTTCACAAACAGATTCAGTTGCTTCTGGAGTGACGTCTCTTATAGCAGGACCAGTACCTCCTGTAGTTATCACGACATTACACATTTTTTTATCTACTAATTCTATTATTCCATTTTCAATATCTTCTTTTTCGTCAGCAGTGAGTGATCTGTAAATTTCCCAAGGACTAGTCAAAACTTCTTTTAAGAAATTTTCAATCTCAGGGCCACTTTTATCTTCATATATCCCTTTAGCAGCTCTATCTGATGCAGTTAAAATCCCAAAACGACATACATCAAGGTTACTCACGAACTATCGAAGGCACTATTATAGAAAATGACATCGGTTACTTTAGCCGATTTTTTAGAGGTATGTTCAAAGACCGCCACCATCTTAGATAAAATTCCAGAGGTGATGAAGTGTTGAGTCTACCCCAAACTACACGAATTATCATGACCATTGTGAAAAGTAAGTTTTTTTTCTTATTTTCCGGTGTCTTAATTGATTTTCCAGACTCAATAAATCCTTATTGATGTTGGTGATATAATGACAATTGGTAGTAAATATGGCATACAAATTATTGCGGTAAAACAGGAGTGTCCTGAAGCAGATGAACAAGAAATTATTGAAGAATTTAGACGTTATGAGGATGAATTCTTAATCCCTCCTGAAGACGCCTTGAGATCAGTTATTAGGAAATTCCAATTAGTTTCAGGAAAGCAAGTTTCTTCTCCTTCTTTAGAAAAGGTAGAGAAAAAAGTGACTAATTTTTCAGAACTTTCATCTGATGATAAAAATGTTACATTGGAAGTTTCAGTTGTATCTTATACTCCAAGGATGCAGATGGTTAGGGGAGAAGAAAAACAAATTGCATTTGGATGGATTGAAGATAATCCATGGGAAGAAACCAGCAAAAGGGAACGCTGGGATTTCAAAGATTGGGGTCAACATTCAGAAAATCTTCGTCCCAATTCTATAGTTCGTTTAGAGGGAGTCTCTGTCAATGAGTGGAATGATAAAAAATCTATCAATATTAATCGTTCAAGTAGAGTAACTATCCTGAGTGAAGGAGATTCTAATGTTATTCCATCAATTAATGAACCTTTAGAAATTTCTGAATTAATTAAAAATGAAGGATTTGGAAGTACTGTGGGGCGAATTATCTCGATAAAGCCAGATATTATTGTAAAAAAGGATGGAACAGGAAGTTTAGATATTTTCAGAGGCAGAATATCTGATTTATCTGGAAGCGTCGGATTTTTATCATGGGTCCCATTTGATTTTGAATCTGGTGATTTGGTTAAAATGGAAAACATTTCTATTCGTAAATTCCGAGATACTCCTGAAATAAACATTAGTAATGATGCAAAGATAGAACTTTACATAGACAATTCCTTTCCTAAAATGGATGATTTAGTGCACACAGTAGAGTCCGATATATCAGATTTAAGAAATGGCATGAGAGACATAAAAATAACTGTTCAAATTGACTCTTGGAGTCAAAGAAAATTTACTTCAGAAGATGGTACAGAAAGGATAGTCAGGAGTGGAGATATTATTGATCCAAGCGGAAGATGTCGCTTGACTGCTTGGTGCGATTTCAACCCAAACAAAGGAGATTTTGTTGAATTATCAAGTGCTAGAGTCCAATTCTGGCAAGGCTCTCCAGATTTAGTCATTGATGATTTAAATCAAGTAAAGGAAATCNCTAATCCTCCTTGGGAGGCAATTAATCCTGAAGATCACTGGGTAGATGTAGATTTAAATGATTTAGTAAATGGAGGCTCTAGAAGAGGAATTCAAACATCTGGTAATATTATCTCAATTAGACAAGATTCTGGAATCATATACAGATGTCCAGAATGTAGNCGNGTTTTNCGNGATGATATATGTTCAGAGCATGGTAATGTTCAAGGTAAAGAAGATTTAAGACTCAGATTCGTTTTAGATAATGGAATTTCTAATGCCTCTCTCTTATTATCCATGGAACCTTCAGAAGACTTTCTTTCGAAAAAATTTGATGATATAAAAGAACAAATTTCGGTTTCTGGAAAAGATCAGTTTATATCTTCACTTAGAAATATGCTTTTTTCTAAGAAAGTTGAGATACGTGGCAGAGCTTTAGTGGACAATCAAGGAACTATGATTTTAGCAGAAAAAATGACAATATCTGATTATGATAAGTCAAAAGAAGCAAATAGAGTTATGGAAAAATGGGGGGTTGTTTTATGATTTCAAATACTAGAATAAAACGTCAAAGTGCAATTAGGTTGTTTGCACAAGAATATTCAGAATCTAACCTTACCGAGCAAGGAGTTGGAGAATATGATCCTTCCTTTGTAATAACCAAACTCGGTATTAAAGTGAATAGGGCACTGTTTTGTGGAGTTATTGATAGGTTAGAAAAAAGAGAAGGAGATAACGGACCAAGTTTTAATGGCCAGATAAGAGATCCAACTGGTATCAACCGTTTCAACGTTGCATCTTTCCAGCCAGAATTACAAGCAGAGATGGAAGAATTGTTTGCAAGATTCGAATCCGGAGATAGGTTCTTAATGGCCATAGTTGGTAAATCTAGATGGTTTGAAGGTGATGAAGGAGGCATTTTTACCTCTTTTCGTGTTGAAGAATTCACAGTAATAAATCAAGAATTATATATGAATTGGCTTATCGATACTTCTGATGCAACATTGCGTAGATTAAATTTTTATGAGCAATCTTTGGAATTAGAACTCAATAAAGAAACATTAATTTCATCAGGTTTCCCTAAAGATTTAGTTGATGGAACATTATTGGCAAGACAACATTATTCCAATGTAGATACTGAGAATTATCGCTTAGGGATTTTAAAAGCACTTTCTAGTGCTTCTGGTAGGTCGATGGAAAATAATCAAAATCTCACCATCCAAGATGGGGGAAATAATGTAGAGATAATCGAGGTGGATGAAAATGTTACTCCTGAAAATATAATTTTGAATACAATACAAAATCTTGATACGGGTTCCGGAGTTGAATATGATAAATTAGTTGAAGCCTGTACATTATCTGGTGTTTCTCGAGAATCTGCAGAAGATTGTATAGAAGATTTGAGAGATGTTAAAGGAGATATTATTGAACCTAGATTCGGGTTTTTCCGACTTTTAAAATAATAATACTANTCATCACTCTTGATAAATTTNTCAGACTCTTTCATTTTTATCTTTATTCTTTCTATGATGGTTTTCACTTCATATTNTAGTTCTTTTTTATCCTCTCTCGTTATATTTATTGAACCGCCTTTATTCTCTGCTATATCTGTTGCAACCATCAATAATCTTTCTTTTACTTTATATTCCTTTATTGGCCATCCTCTTCTTTCTACCAATCTAATTAAAAGATCTTTTTCTAAACTANTCCATTCTCCTCCATATTCTCTTAGTATCGTACTTACTATTCTTTCTAATTCCGGTATTCTAGCTTGAATGGCCAATAAATGACCTTGAATTATTGAACTCTCTTTATCAATGTCAATAATCATCATTTCTCTAGCATCTTCTAAATATGCTTTAGAAAAATCTTCTTTAATTTCTNCAAATTCGATATTTTCTTCTAACTCTTCTGTATGCTCTTTTTCCACATTTAAGTCAATTATTTGTACTCCATTCCTATGNAGACTTCGTTTAATTCTCCCCCAACCTTTAGATTGATTTGTTAAAACTCCAGCAACTCTCCCCATCAATACCGTTCTTGTGCCGCTTACTGGCATCTCGAGTTTACGGCATAATTCATACAAAGTTTCTTTATCCATTTCTACCAATCTTTCTATGGTCATTCTTCTCGAGTCGAAATTAAGGTGTAGCCATAATCTTCTTCGCCGCTCTTTATGTGAGCCAGATGATTTTATGCCAAAAATCTTCAATATTTCTCCTAATTCAACATGAGCAGTTCCTTGAATTCCTTCCCAACTGAGATCGATTTCAGATAATATTCTTTGTTTTATTATTCTTGCTCTCAGAACTTCTACTGAGCCACTTTTCTGAATTCCCTCACTTTCAGCAATTTTCCTCAACTCAACTAAACTACTTTTGTAAAGTAAATCCAGCATTGGTAAATCTATATTCAGTATTACTCCTCAAGTCCTCGCCGTATGTCTTAACTGATATTGATTACGCTAATAATCAAATTAATTGTTATTTTTTCCGATGATGTCCTTCCCATCGTCATTCCTCTAAATTAATGAATGCTGTTGCCAAATCATCATAATAAGAGTCCTTAGGGACATCTTGTGAGACTTCTCTTAACAACACTTCCCAATCTCTAATTAGAGAAATCGTTGCCCATTCAAAGTTTGAATATGGTATTATTCTGTGAATGCCTACTGTTCTTTTTCCATTTTTAGAGATTTTTTCAATCTTAACTTCCACATGAACTTCGGAATCTAAAACTTCTCCTTCGGGATTATGACAGGCCTGTTCCATTGTCAAATCTTTGTATTTTTCAGCCTCCTCCATTAATGATTTAACTTTCCTGTGCCTCACTAAAATAGATGTATTTGATAATCCCTCATGATCCAAACTGCCTATAATTTGATTTTGTACCCACCAGATGGTTTCTCCTTCCTTTTCGGTAATCCTTTTTATCAATGATTTTGGTGAACTTTTCCTTGTCAATAATATTATCAAATCTGAGTAAGGGATTGGTAAAAAAAGATTCCCTCCTCCATCTTTAGGATCTGGGAGTAATGTATGTCTTCTGCCATTTAACTTGAGTTTTTCAAATATTTCTTTAGATGTAATGAAACCATCTATTCTNCCCATTCGTCTTTCTTCNTCCATCCATNNAACTCTTTCAATTTCATTTGAATATTTTTNNCCAAAATTATTAATTGATTGATATGCATCAATACTGAGNACGCGTAAATCACTCCTCGCTCTTCTCAACTGCCTCCTAATTATTTTTTGATCNCATAGAATTATTGCNGATTTAGGCTGATAATCAATCTTATTTTCAGAAATCAATAACATATTCGGCCTCCTTGGAGTGATTGCACCCGAAACATGACATTCATATTGAAGCATCTCTAATTCTTTCCCATGAAGTTCTTGACCTGTCATGGCCATAATATCATATTCTCCTTCACTTAAACCTTTGATTAATAGTGAAAAATCTGAATTTTTTGTAATTATTTTTTCAAAATCACTAAATTCTTCCAATTCTAGTAGATTATTTACATGTTTTGTAATGTCACAATGTGGGGTGTCCAAAGTAACAATTTTTATTTTGTCTTTCATGGCAACCACTTCAGGAGAGGGAGTACACACTGTACCCGTTTAATCCGCATACACACTTGTTGATATAGGCGACCCCTAGTAGTCATAGCGAAGTGTATGGAAACAGAGTATTTTGTTAATCCCAATTTATCTATAATCAAAGATCGTTTCGATGATGCTTTAGAAGAACTAGTTTTGGAAAAACTATCGGGCGATGAAGCACCAGCAATGTCGTTAGCGAGAGATATATTACTTTCTGGAGGAAAAAGATTCCGTCCCGTATTAGCATTATTGGCACATGAAGCTGCAGGTGGTGATGACGATTCCAAAATTATGGATTTAGCACTTGCATCAGAAATAATTCATACTGCTACTTTGATTCATGATGATATTTACGACCAATCAAAAACTAGGAGAGGTATGCCCACTTTACACACTAGTCATGATTTGTCTCATGCAATTATTGCCGGAGATTATTTGTTTGTAATTGGTTTTTCATTAGGGGGAAGATATGATAATATAATAGTAGAAAAAATTGGTAAATCTGCCGCTAATTTAGCATCTGGGGAGTTATTACAATTTGAGCATATAGGGAATTTTAGTACTACTCCGGAAGACTATTATGCTATTGTCGATGGAAAGACAGCAGGACCATTTGCTGCAGCATGTGCTTGTGCTGGAATTATTGCAGGCGCCAATAATGAGATTATTGGGGCGTTAGAAGATTTCGGTATTGAAATAGGCCGTGCATTCCAATTAGTTGATGATCTCTTGGATCTTACTGGCAAACCTTCAATGGGTAAACCAAGAGGAACAGATGTATATGATGGTAAAATGACACTACCTTTAATTCATGCTTTGACGTTACTTTATGGTCCTGAGAGGGAGCAATTAGAAGATATTCTGAATAATTTTTCTGATGATAGGTGGCAGGAATTAACAGTACTTTTGAATAAATCAAATTCATTAATGTATGTAAAACAATTAATAAAAAATCATATCAATAGAGCTATAGTTAGTCTAGAAAAACTTCCTGATTCTGATGCTAAGAATATGATGATGGAGATAGCAATAGATTCACAAAATAGAAAATTATAAATTATTTCAAAATCTAATGGTGATATGCTGTGAACAAAGATAAACTTTGGGACTTAGTTATAATTGGAGGAGGGCCAGCAGGAAGTACAACTGCTAGGTTTGCAGCAAAAAATGGCCTTAGTGTACTAGTTATTGATGGCCGCGATTCAATAGGTGAACCACTTCAATGTGGAGAATTAGTTCCATCAAATAATGAGATGAAAAGATTATGCCCAAATGTTCCAGATATAGATGAACTTTTCAAAACGCCAAAAAATGCAATTTCTCAGTATACAAAAGAAATGCATCTAATTCCTCCTTCCGGCAAACCTCTAAAGTATAATTTTGAAGGTTTAATGTTAAACAGAGTTAAACACGATCAAGAATTAGTGCGTCTTGCAAAATTTAATGGAGCCGAGTTTCTCACCGGAATAAGAGTCCAAGATATTGAAGATAATTCCGTCATCCTGAAAGATGGCTCTATAATTAATGCTAAGATAATAGTAGGAGCAGGNGGTCACAATGATCCATTGAGGAAGAAACATTGGAAAGTTAAATCTCTCAACATTCCTGTTAAGTTCGTTCTTATGGATGGTGTATTTTCTAATGCGGTTGAACTACACTTTGGTTCTGTTGCTCCAGGAGGATATGCATGGGTATTCCCTAAAGAAGGAGGAGCAAACATAGGTTTGGGAATTCAAAGAAAATTTGCAAAAGGACAAAGTTTGAACATATTTGCAGATAATTTCTTTTCCAAATATAAAGGAAAAATTAGTTTTGAAGGAGCAGGTTCATTGCCTATGTCTGGCTCAATCAAAACGTTTGTAAAAAATAATTACGTACTCGTTGGTGATTCAGCCGGAATGGTATTACCTTCAAATGGAGCAGGTATAACAATCGCCATGATAGGGGGCAGGATAGCTGGTCAAGTAATTTCAGAACATATAAAAGATGGCACCCCTTTGTCAGAATATGAAAAAAGATGGGAATATCAGATGGGCAAAGTAATGCGAAATTCTCAAAGATCATTTAAGTTAGGTAGCATTCTTTTCAGATTTCCAGATTGGTTCATAAACATCGTTTTCAATAGGNTGACTAAACCGTTTATATGGAAAGCCATTACTTGCAGGCCATTACTCAGATTTTTCTGATTCCGGTACCTTTCCTGACCATATTGTCGCCATTCCTGGAAAAATGACNTTTCCTTTTACATTTTCAAAACCTTCTTCTAACATCATTTTTGTATATTTTCTTGTTGTTCCAAAATTGATATAAGTTTTTGTAAGCCATTTCCATGGGTGTTCTTTTTGTTTGCACACTATTCTTGCATAAGTTCCTACCCAATATTTCATCCAAAAATGCCCTAAAAGACCATGAAAATAATTAATTTTAGCTGGATCAACTATTATTAATTCTCCTCCCGGTTTTAAGACACGTCTAACTTCGGATAGTCCTTTCCTTTTATCGAACCAATCTCTAAAGGAGAAAAGTGTACATACGGCATCAAAATAATTATCTTCAAATGGAAGTTCTTCAGCTTTCCCTTCAACGAATTTAGCCTCCTTATCTCCCCTTTTCGTTCGCTTATCTCTAACACGTATTTTTGCAATTCTTAACATTTCAGGTATGGGATCTAAACACACTAAATCTTTGCCCTCAACATCTTCAGCAAAACTTCCTGGGCCACATCCTATTTCCAATATTAAACCCTCATCGGGTAGTTTCTCTCTAACCATTCTCCTCCATCTTGAAACTTGTCCAAGTGTTGCAAAATTGTTAATTTTGTCATAAACTGGAATCGTCGCTTCAAGATTATTTTGAAGTTCTTGCCAATCTTCTTGACCAATTACTTCAGAGTCCATATTCTTGCCGCGAAGCAACAAGTATATGGTAAGTACTGGTACAAAAGTCACACACTTGAAAAATTAATTCAACTCTAGTATCGGTTATTATCATAAACTAAATTTATGTGCGATACACATTCTGGTGCAGAGTATGGTAAGAGAAAAAGTTCTACGTGCGATAAAAGATGCCGAAAAAGCCGCTTCCGAAACTATTTCTAATGCAAAGAAAGAAGCCGCATCAATAGTTTCTCAAGCCCGTCAAAATGCATCTGAAATATTGAACACTGAACGCTCAAACTCGGAGTCCTCTAATCAAAATTTGATTAATAAAGCACGCGAAAGTGCAAACTCCGAAGCAAAATTAGTTTCAGATGATGGAAATATAGCGCAACAACATCTTCATGAATCAGGTAAGAAAAATCGTGCCAAAGCAGAGAAGATAGTAATTGACGCTTTCAAAAAATAAATTTCATTCTCGGAGGCCAAAATTATGTCACAAGTCCATACTCAACAAATGGGGCGTTTAATCGCAGCTGGGAGTAAGGATAAGATAGATGAAGTGATTGATTGTTTAGCAAATCTTAACGCTCTTCATTTTATAGAATATGATGGCTTGGAGGATGGCTTCAATTTAGGATCTCCAAAAGATGATGCAGAGACAGTGGGTAGGAGATTAAACAAACTCCGCTCTGCCGCTTCAATTGTTGAAGGAAAAAGACCTAAAAAACCTGTTCCTGTAAAGAAGATTCGTTCTGAACTAGACACTTCATTGCCGAATGCAGTCGAATCATTACTTGAAAAAAGTACAAAGTTAGATTCTGTAGACAACCAAATTTCTTCTTTAATAGAAGATAAAATATTTTTAGAACTAATTTCTTCTTTAGGTTTGGAAGTAGAGTTACTATCTGGTTACAATAATATTTCTTCATTTATAGGGACAATCATAGATTTAGAACCATTAAAAAATATTGATTATCACAACCTTCTTTTTACTGGTTCTCCAAATAAAGTGAATGTGGCAGCATTATTTGTAAAAAATAGTGATTCAGGCAAAACTCAATCATTATTGAATTCTTGCGGTTTTCAAGCAATTAGTATTCAAGAAAATTTACAAGGAAATCCTTCAGATTTACTTTCAGAAGTGATCGATAAATTAAATGTTTTACAATCTGAAAAAACTTCAATAGAAAATGATTTACAAATGTGGAATAATAAATTTGGAGAATCTCTTACATGTGGTTTAGAATTACTAGAAAGAGAACATGATATTTTGACAGCCCCTGTCAAAATAGCAGTTTCCGATCATGCCTTTTTCATAGATGGATGGATTGAAATGTCTAGATCTGAAGAGGTTAAGAAAGCTCTTTCTGAATGTTGTATTTTTATCGATGTAACGCCATTTAAAATCAAAGCCGGAGAAGGAGGACATGGGCACTCTGATCACTCTCATAATCAAGAGATGCCTCCAATTGCATACCAAAATAGAAATTTCTCAAAACCAATGGAATTACTTACCGATGCAGTTGGTAGGCCAGCATATGGTCGTATTGATCCTACTTTATTCATGTTTGTTACTTATCCAATATTCTTTGGGATGATGCTGGGAGATATGGCATATGGTTTGATTACTATTTCTCTAGGTGCTTTTATCATGGGCCGAGCAGGAACTAATGATTTAATGAGTTTGGGCGGTAAATTCCTTGTATATATTGGCTTAGGAACACTCGCATTTGGCTATTTATATGCCGAATTTGCAGGATGGGAAATTTTCCCCCATGGACATAGTAATCCAGCCGAAGCACTTTCTATACTGTACCCTCCGGTAGATAGTCATGGTTCTGTATGGCACGACTCATATCCATTTGGNATAGAACTGGCTTATCCATTCCACAGAGTTACTTTAGTTGAAGATTACGGAAATCTTGAACATCTAGTAATTCTGACTATTTATTTAGGGCTAATTCATATCCTATTCGGTCGTTTGATAGGTTTCCGAGATGTTATGTTTTATGGTACAGATCATGGACACATNGGAGTAGCNGCAGCATTTTTTGAGCATGGAGTATGGATTATATTATTGATNGGAGGNTTCCTCTTTTCCTATGGTTTTTTAGGNCCTAGTGAAGCANAATACATGATGATGCCAGGGATGTTAATAGCNATTTCAGCTGTTATAATGTTGATTTGGACATTATTCAACTACCATGGAATACCATTTTCNATTAGTTTAATTCTTGCCCCNATTGAGGCAATTGGGATGATGCCCTCTGTCATTTCATATGTTCGACTTTTTGCAGTGGGAGTAGTAGGAGTTAAAATTGCAGAAACAGGAAATGTCAAACTTTTCGAACCAATGGCCCATGCTATTGAACACAGTGAATTTTTGGTAGTTCCATTTTTACTAGTGGGCTGGTTATCGGTACAATTCTTTGCATGGGGNCTAGGAGTTTTCAGTCCAAATATTCATGCAGCAAGACTNCATTTCGTAGAATGGATGAGGCAATATTATGATTCTAGCGGAGAGAAATTTACGCCCTTTGGCTTCCGCTCACGNCATGTGGAGGTCGAGTGATATCATATTCCAAGCANAATGCTTAGAAAAAGGAGGAAAAAAAATGAATAATAAAAATAAAATGAGAGGAATAAGTGTACTATTGACATTGTCATCTATTGTGATGATTGCATCAAGTGTACAGGCTGAAGCAAATGAATATACAGTAGAAGGATATGCAAATTTAGGTGCAGGAATAGCTCTAGGTTTAGCAGGTATTGGGACAGGTTTGAGCCAAGGCCCAATAGGAGCAGCAGCTGTTGGAATGATTGCTGAAGACAGTAGTAAGTTCGTTAACGGACTAATCTTTACTGCACTGCCAGAAACAATCGTACTTTTCGGATTTCTCGCACTATTCCTGCTCTAAGCAGGTAAAGCGAATTATCTGTAATCATTATGAGGTATGATGGATGACATTAGATGCATTAGCAAATCAAATCGATACACAGGCTAAGGCCGAAGCCAAGTCTATTATCGATGCAGCAAAAGTACAAGCTAAGGAAATTGAAGATGAAGCAAAAGCTGAAGCACATTCCTTTTCTTCAGAAATGCAAACTCGTGCTGAGAGAGAAAGTGCTCAACTTTCTGTAGAAGTTGTTGCGTCTGCCAAACAGGCTAACCAAAAACATCTTTTAATAGCACAGAGAGAGGAGTTAGATGAAACGTGGGATTCGATAAAGAAATCTGTTTCATCCCCCAATCTTGAAGGCCGTTCTGCTATTTTGAAGTCTCTTTTATCTGAAGCAAATAAATCAGGTAAAGGGATGTTATTAAGACCAGTTTCTACTGATCGGAAGGAATTAGAAAAGGGGAATTTTAGTTTAGGAGAAGATATCGAGGGCATAGGTGGTTTCGTACTCGAATCCAAAGACGGATCTATTGTACTCGACTATAGATTTGATAGCCGCCTAGAAAAAGCATGGCAAGAAAATTTAGGCCTAGTTAATGAGACTTTATTTGGTAATTAAGTGGTGTTTTTATGGTAAGAGTGGTTAGCGGAAGATCAAACATATACAATGCTGCAGCACGTGCTAAAGCACGCAAAGCATCTTTGATTGATTCTACCAGAATGCTACAATTACTTCAATTAGGTCCTGAATCAATAGGAGCAAGTATTGGCGAGTTAGGATATAGAAATGAAATGGATATTTATGCATCTAGAATGAATGGCGCAGATGCCGTAGAAGCCGCTTTGGTACACAATTTAGACAATGATTTATCCGAAATTCTTAGATTTTGCCAAGGCCCACTAAAGTCCATTGTATCAATTTACATTGAGCGTTTTTCTTATGAAAAGGCAAAAACTGTACTCCGTTCGGTTAATGGAGGGTGTTCGGATGATTTAATTGAATCTCAGATATTGCCTTCAGAAAATCCAATGAATACGATTTGGCTCGATATCGTAAGAAATACTGAAACTGTTGCAGAGGCAGCCAACGCAATGTCAGGAACAGAGTGGGGCAAGGAATTGTTGAAATTAGAAGGCACTAATCCATCCCTTGAGGAGATGGAAGATGCTCTTGATAGACAATACTATGCCAATGCATTAAAAATATCCAAATCAAAAGATTCCAATACACAATTAATGAAATATATTAGAACTGAAATAGATCATCGTAACATAATTAATCAATTTCGTGAATTACGCCAGAATATTTCTCCAGAAAAGCGTACACAAATGATAATTCCAGGTGGTAGGATTCAACAATCCGTTATGGTACAAGCTTCACAGGCAACCACACAAGAATCTTTACTAGATATACTTAGGAGAAGTATTTATTTCGATGATGAAGGCTTTGATGAAGCATTAATTGAATCTAAAAAGACTCAATCTTTAGATTCTATCGCTTCTTTACTTACTCACAAAAGGCATGCAATTTTGAAACGATTCGCATACCTTAATCCTGTTTCTCCTTTCCCTGTAATATACTATATTGAAAGAAAAGTATTGGAAATACAAAATCTTCGTCTTCTTGTGCGCGGGAAGACGATTGGTCTAACGCCTGAGATTTTAGAAGCGCATATGGATTTTTGAGGTGAATGATATGGAAATAGCAGTTGTTGGTTCTCTTGACTTCACTCTTGGATTCCAGTTAGCGGGAGTTTTGAGATTATATAATCCAAAAGATACCGAAGAGACGATTTCAATAATGAAAGATCTCTTAAATCAAAAAGAAATAGGAGTAATCGTCATTGATAACTCCGATTTATTAGAACTCCCTGAAAGATTGCGAATACAACTTTCAGAGAGCATTACTCCCACAGTATTGGGAATAGGTACAGAAGAGGATAATACCCTCAGAGAGTCGATCAAATCGGCACTAGGAGTCGATTTGTGGAAATAAATCCTAGAAAAAATAAATGGAAGTGAATTAAAAATGAGTAAAGAAAAAGGAGTAATTTATCGTATTTCTGGCCCAGTAGTAACAGCAATAGGAATATCGCCAAGGATGTATGAAGTTGTACGAGTAGGAAATGAAGGTTTGATGGGAGAAGTAATTGAGTTGCATGGTGACCAATCTGTAATTCAAGTATATGAAGAAACTTCAGGAGTCAGGCCAGGAGAGCCCGTTATAAGGACAGGTCAGACATTATCTGTTCAATTAGGACCAGGTCTACTGACAAAAATATATGACGGAATACAAAGGCCTCTTCCGGAACTTGAGAAAACAATGGGCGTTTTTATTACTAGAGGAGTAGATGCTGATGGACTTGATTTGGAAAAAAATTGGCAGTTTAAACCTACTTTAAAAAATGGAGATAGTGTTTCTCCAGGAGATATAATAGGAACAGTACAAGAAACCTCTACTATTGAACATAGAGTTATGATACCTCCAGGTATTTCAGGAAAAATAAAGGAAATCAAATCTGGTGAATTTAATGTTACTCAAACGATATGTACATTGGATGATGGAAATGAAATACAAATGATGCAAAAATGGCCAGTAAGAACTCCAAGGCCATTCACAAAAAAGCATGCTCCGGAAGTTCCTTTACAAACAGGCCAGAGAATTCTTGATTTCCTTTTCCCATTGGCAAAAGGAGGGACTGCTGGTATACCGGGTCCTTTTGGTTCAGGAAAAACAGTTACTCAACAACAATTAGCCAAGTGGTCTGATGCCGATATTGTAGTGTATATTGGATGTGGGGAGAGAGGTAATGAGATGACCGAAGTTCTAGATGAATTCCCTCATCTCATGGATCCAAAAACCGGAGAGGCTCTAATGAATCGTACTACAATGATTGCCAATACTTCTAATATGCCAGTTGCAGCCAGAGAAGCTTCAGTATATACAGGAATAACTATTGCAGAATATTTCCGAGATATGGGCTATGATGTTGCTCTGATGGCCGACTCAACTAGTCGTTGGGCAGAAGCAATGAGAGAAATCTCATCTAGACTTGAAGAAATGCCTGGAGAGGAAGGATATCCTGCATACTTATCTAGTCGTTTAGCAGAATTCTATGAAAGAGCCGGTCGTGTAGAGACACTTTCCGGCGGAGATGGATCAGTTTCTGTCATTGGTGCAGTTTCTCCACCTGGAGGAGATATTTCTGAACCAGTCAGTCAAGGAACTTTAAGAATTGTAAAAGTCTTCTGGGGACTAGATGCAGGTCTTGCTAGACAACGTCACTTCCCTGCAATTAATTGGCTTAGTTCATATTCATTATATCCTCCCTCATTAGATCAGTGGTATAGGGACAATATAAAGACTGATTTTCCTGAAGTAAGGACTCAAATAAGTTCACTTTTACAAGTAGAAGCAGAGTTACAAGAAATCGTTCAATTAGTTGGTTCTGATGCACTTCCAGTAGATCAACAACTAACCTTGGAAGTAGCTCGTATGATTAGAGAATTCTTCTTACAGCAAAATGCATTCCATGACGTAGATACTTACAGTGATCTAAAACTACAATATACAATGGCTAAAGCTATTCTATCATTTCAGGAAGAATCTAAGAAAGCACTTGCAGGAGGGTCTGCATTAGAAGATGTAGTAAATGTCCCTGCAAGGACGGATTTAATGAGAGGTAGATTTGAATCTGGTTATGAAGATAGAATAGAAGAAATGCTAGAAGAAATGACTAAACAGATTTCTAATACTATGGAGGCCAACTGAGGAGTGATAAAAATGACTGGAAAAGAATATAGAACAATTACTGATGTAAAAGGACCTTTAGTGTTCCTAAATAAGACTGAGCCCGTTGCCTTTGGAGAAATCGTTGAACTACGACTTTCCGATGGTACCTTGAAAAATGGACAGGTTCTTGACACTTCTGATGATCAAGTCATTGTACAGGTTTTCGAAGGCACTGCTTCAATAGATAAACAAACAGGAATAAAATTCCTTGGAGATGTATTCAAATTACCTGTCAGTAAGGACATGATAGGCAGAATTTTGGATGGCGCAGGAAGGCCTAGAGATGGCGGACCTTCTATAGTCGCTGATGACATGGCAGATATTATTGGTGCTGCAATAAATCCTTACTCAAGACAAAGCCCATCCTCTTTCATTCAAACAGGAATATCGGCCATAGATGCTTGTACTTCACTGGTAAGGGGACAAAAATTACCTATATTTAGTGCATCGGGTTTACCGCACAATGACATCGCTCTACAAATAGCAAGGCAGGCAAAATTGGTAGATAGCGATGATGATTTCGTGGTAGTATTTTGTGCAATGGGAATNACAGCAGAAGANTANAATTTCTTCGTCCANGATTTAGAAAGAACAGGTGCTCTTGAAAATGCATGNTTGTTNGTAAATCTCGCAGACGATCCTGCTGTTGAGCGATTAATCACTCCTAGGTTGGCGTTAACTGCTGCAGAATATCTTGCATTTGAGCATGATTATCACGTTTTAGTCATATATACTGACATGACAAACTATTGTGAATCACTACGTCAAATTGGTGCCGCACGTGAAGAAGTTCCAGGTAGGCGAGGATATCCTGGTTACATGTATACAGATCTAGCAATGCTATATGAGCGTGCAGGATTAGTTAAGGGGAAGAAAGGNTCAATTACTCAATTCCCTATCTTGACTATGCCGGGGGACGATATTACTCACCCAATACCGGATCTTTCGGGTTATATTACTGAGGGGCAAATAGTGATTTCTCGTGAATTGCACCAGAAAGGAATTTATCCTCCGATAAATGTNCTNCCTTCNCTGTCTAGATTAATGAATGCAGGTATTGGAGATGGAAAGACACGTGAAGATCATAAATCCGTTTCTGACCAATTATATGCAGCATATGCTCAAGGTAGAGAGTTAAGAGGTTTGGTTGCNATTGTNGGNGAAGATGCCTTGAATGAACGTGATCTGCAATTACTCAAGTTTGCTGATATTTTCGAAAATCAATTTCTTAGACAAAGTAGAGACGAAGATAGATCTATAGGAGAAGGTACACTTGATTATGCATGGGAATTACTTTCTAATATAGATACCAAATATCTCGTTCGTCTAGATCAAAAATGGATTGACAAATATCATCCAAATGAGAAGAAAAAATAATATTTTAATAAATTTTGGAGATGAGATAGATGGCACTAGATATTAAGCCCACAAGATCAGAATTAATTAATTTGAAACGTAGGATTAAACAAACTTCCAGTGGATATAATCTTNTAAAAATGAAAAGAGATGGTTTATTTTTTGAATTCAGGNCATTACTTGCTGAAATGATTGCTGCAAGAGAAGAACTCGTAGAAACATATAGGGACGCACTAAAATCAATTGCACTGGCTTCTTCAATCGAAGGAGGAATAGCTGTAAAAAGTGCTGCAATAGCTGCAACTTCTGGG
This sequence comes from Euryarchaeota archaeon TMED129, assembly GCA_002172375.1. Taxonomy (GTDB): domain Archaea; phylum Thermoplasmatota; class Poseidoniia; order Poseidoniales; family Thalassarchaeaceae; genus MGIIb-O3. The sequence continues at coordinate 18,289 of NHGE01000032.1, forward strand.
CCAGAAGTAATGGTATCTAGGCGGAATATAATGGGCGTCGTAGTACCAAAGGTAGAAGGAACTAATCTTACTACTACTGTTGAAACGAGGCCTACTGGAATAATTGGAGGCTCTCCATATATTGATGAGTCAGCAGATTCTTACTCCATTTTAATCTCAAAAATTGTTAAAGCTGCAGAAATGGAAGCCACATTAAAGAGATTATTGGAAGAGATTGAAGCAACCAAGAGAAGAGTTAACGCTTTAGAATTTGTAGTAATTCCTGAGATGAAAGAAGCTCAGACTTTTATACAATTAAGATTAGAAGAAATGGAAAGGGAAGAAACATTCAGATTAAAACGCTTCAAGAATAAGTGATTTTAATTGAAATAGTGATTATTCTAGTGAGAGGTATCTTATCAGTCAACATTGGCGGAGCATATAAGGAGGTATCTCTTAATGAAAAACCAACAATCCATTTCTATCGATACTGAGACATGGAGTAATCAAGAATTTAATGAAGTCATTGCTTCAAGATATTTTGTATTGGGCCAGGAGACTAATAAACAATCTTCATGGGAAGTTAAAAGTCCAAATGGCATGGAAATCGATGAATGTTTAATTCTTCTAAATAATCATTTAGAATCATTAGGTTTAATAGGCATTTTAAGTAGTGAGAGAATACCTGTACTGAGCATAATTAATTTGCCAATTTCTTCGAATGTTTCTAGTTCATTACAGCAATTTCTAATTTGGATTCTCATGTCAGTTTTTCTGACTATAGTTGGTGCTGAATGGCTTGGTATGTATGATGATAGTAATAATATTCTCAATGGCAACACCATCCAAAAATCATTATTTTATTTCACATTTCCAATAATCTTTTCATTATTGTTATGCAGTCATTTAAGGTATCGAATGGCTAAAAATTATGATATTGATAGTGGCCACATAATTCCCATAATATTTCCAATTCTATATCCGACATGGCCTTTTGGTTTAACTGGTATTTTGTCCCAAAAAAGGATGGATAATATACCATTTCCAAATCGTAAAAAACTAGCTGTTATTGAGTCAATACTACCACTATCTATATTTTTCTTGGGTGCTATTTTTACTATCATCGGCCTCATTATGACTTCAAATGAACCACCAGACTTAGATAACTCTCCTATAATATTTGATTTAAATCCCTTAACTCAAACTTTCTCTTCATTAATGTTTGAAAACTATGAATTAAAACTACAATGGTTACATCCCATTGGAATAGCAGGGATAGGGCTATCAATGATTGGCTGGATTCTTTTGTTACCTATTCCTGGATTCCCTGGCGACAGGCTATTGTATTCTCTATTTGGTCCATCTGAAATGTCTAGAGGGCAACTACAAACCTCTTTATTTATCATGTCTCTTGTAATAATGATGTTCACTTTTGCTTTTGTAAATTATTTGCCGTGGCTATTCTTAATTGCTTTTTCCACTTGGCAGAGATTCAGTCCCGAGAATAATATTGTACCATTTATAGTAAATCAAAGTACTGAACTAAGTAATAATTTCAAGTCAAAAATTTCTATCCTACTAGTTTCTGTAATGATTATTGGATTCCCTGGACTCTCTCCTATTACAACTTTAGAAGAATACGATTCTGGACTGTCAACAAGCAATTGGAAAACAGACTTGGAAATTCCACAATTTGGAGAGGGCAATATCACTTTAGATATCCGTCCAAAGGGGGTTATGCCTGTATCTGGATTCTTACAATTTAATATTGAAGGTAGCCAATCAGAGAATTGGGTATTAAATTCCACTTGCGAATGGTCAAATTTATGTCATTTTAGTAATATAACTCAAAATAGCAACCAATTAATAACAATAATGATTTATGCGCCAAATTATTCATTCGAAGAAAAATTATATCTCAGAATAGTAATTGATGTTAATGACTATGAAGAAGAGCACATGATTTTTTTACATAATAATTTATATTCAGGCCCCGAAAATGTTTTCTGGGAAATTTCTGAAAATACTAATAATCCTATAATTTGTACAAAATTAAATATTATCTCAGGTGACCGAGGTAATTTATCTTTAATTAATCCATTTTGGGATTTTGCAAACTCTTCAATTGTTAATGAAGGGCTCAGTGAATTATGTTTAATCGGTCACGAAGGCGCTTTATTCTCTTCAAACGATGTCGATCAACAATTCCGTCGTTATGGGCCGAAGATTCAATTTAATAGAGAAAATAACACTACACTTGAGTGGTTAATGCCAATAGAAAATACCGAACCTATTGTGTATGTTTCTGGTACTGAGTGGACAATCCCCTCTTGGCTAAACTCAGAAAATAAACAATATTCTATTATTTACGGATCTAACCAACCATCTTTTTGTAAGTCCAGTGATGTAGTTACAGAAGTGGAATCAAACTGGACTTTGCCTTTGGAAGAATATACTCCGATAAAATTCTCAAAAGGTGAAGTAGTTAATGGAACAATAATTATTCCTTCTTCAGGTTGGATAATGATATGTGATGGTATTATCCCAATTCATAAGTATGCTATCCAAGAAGGATTGGATATTGTAATTAATCCCGGATCAATTAATAATAGAATAAGTAATAAATCATTTACAGTATCTAATAGAGAAAATTTCTCAATTCCAATCTCCGTAGAATGGTATGGAGATTCAGTTAATGTTGGAGCTTGGGATGCATATNATNTACCAGATAATGTCGAACCTTTTGGAGAAATAGAGATAATATTGGATGAAGAATTTAATAATTCTTTATCCTATACATCATGGATTTCTATTGATAAAAATAGTATGATAATACACAATTCTGTAAGGTGTCCAGTAAAAGGGTGTTAACATTGAGAATCGCAATTTTAGGAATTGGNTCTATTGGNGGGATGTTACTTGGTGCTCTCGCTGATTCAGNTGCTCAATTAATTGCTGTCTCTAGAGGCTATATGGCATCNCAAATTTCAGAAAGAGGGCTAACCTTGAATACTCCAGAAGGTACAGTTGAGCATTTTCCTTCTGAATTATTTACAGTAATCGACAGCGAATCCGGCCCTATTCCCATCCATTTAGCCAATTCTTGTGATTTCGCATTAATTTGTGGAAAAAGCCACTCTACCTCTATTCTAGCCCAAATAGCATCTGAACTATTGTCCGAAGAAGGAATTGCCATAAGTTTACAAAATGGCCTTGGCCATTCTGAATACCTTTCAAAAAAAATCGGGCAAGGAAATGTTTTGGGATGCACAATAACTCATGGTGCTTGGAAAGATATGAATTCAGTACATTGGGCAGGAAGAGGAAATATCATTCTTGGNTCATTAGAAGGAAAATCNCCATCTTCTAAAATTAATGATTTTATTTCATTGTTAGAATCCTCTANACTTTCNCCAAAGTGGAGTGAAGATATTAATAAAGAAATCTGGATTAAGTTATTAATCAACATAGCGATAAATCCAATTTGCGCCATAACCGGATTAAGAAACGGAGAAATTTTAATGCAGGATGATATTTGGAATCAATCTTATTCAACTATGTTGGAAGCATCCATTATCGCCAAAGCNTCGGGTATTGATATAGATGATAATGATTTAATTTCTAAACTTAAATTAATTATTAAATCAACTGAGAAAAATCGTTGTTCAATGTTACAAGATATAATGAATGGGAAAGAAACAGAAATCGATTCACTTTGTGGAGAAATAGTTTCCAAGGGAGAATATTTNGGAATCCAAACACCTCTTAATGCAATGCTATGTGCGTTGATAAAGGGAATTGAAACAANCTCAAAAGTGCCATAGTTCAATCTGATTATTTCTGACATTTTGGACAGAAAAATGTTGATCTATTTGATTGAATAATTCTTTCTATTATGCCGTTACAAGATTCTTTGAGGCAATTTTCTCCTTCTCTGCCATATACTACAAATGAATTAGGGAAATAGCCCAATGCATCATCTCCNTCAACACCTCTAAAATCTTGTAGCGTTGAACCTCCTGCATCTATCGCTTCTATCATCACTGAATGAATTTCAAAAACTAATTTCTTTATTCTTTTACTNATTCCNTTTTTTCTAACTAATGTTTCAGCCTTTCTCCTTGGTGATATTCCTGCCCTGTTAAGTATTTCNCAAACGTAAATATTTCCCAANCCTGCNATTATCTTCTGATCAAGTAATGCATTTTTTATGGGTATTTTTCTTTTTAATTTATTAGAAAGAATTTCAGGAGTCAATGAGCCAGGCATGGGTTCAGGGCCAATGTTTTTCAATAATTTATGTTCATTTTGTTTTTTAGTATCAAAAATGTCCATGATACCAAATCTTCTATGGTCAGAATAAACTCCCTTTCCTCCATCATCAAGATGAATTACTACCCAATCATGAGGNCCTTCTCCANTGCCTATTTCTCCGCCATAATTAAACCTCCCNGGNACTCCNNCTCTCCCTTCTCCAAGGAGAGTCCATCTCCCACTCATTCCTAAGTGACATAGCCAAGTCATTCCTTCTGAAAGTCTAATCAACAAATATTTTGCTCTTCTTTCAATTCCCAGTATCTTCTTACCCTTCATTATTTCGTCAAATCTATTAGGGAAAGGAAAACGTAAATCATTTCTTCTTAATTCAACATCAACTATGACTCTATCTTTCAAGTGATTTTCAAGCCCCTTTCGCACAGTTTCAACTTCTGGCAACTCTGGCATATTTAGCCGTAATCGAACTACTCAATGATTATANCTGTTAAACAACTCATCTCAATTTNCAATAAAATAATACATGTTGTTCNTCTAGGCCTTTCAAATCAATCCTTTCTATAATGTNCAGATTAGATTTTTCTAATATTTCTTCNGCCTTTTCAAATTTTTTTTCAAGACNCCCATCNGTCGCTCTTTCACTGGCTGCTTTAAGGCTAAGTAGGCCAATACCATTAGTTTTAAGAAATACTTCTGCTATTTTCACAAATGTTTTTGCTTGATCAGATATACTTAAGTCCTGATGTATCCAATCCACTTTTTTATTTATGAACGGTGAGATTTGGGTAATGTCTCTTGCATCTGCAAGGACAGGGATTATACCAGGTCTTATTTCAGATAATTTCACTAGTTCNCTCATCATTCTAGAAGATATGTCTATAGCTATTATTTGTCCTTTATGNTGATTTCCAGATCCACATACACAATCATGTATATGGCTAACCGTTCCGCCCGTNGAAGATCCTAAATAGAGNCAATCATTACCNGGCTGTGGNATAATTTTTGCTGGATCTAATTTTGTTCTAAGTAAAGAAGCGGCAATTTTAGATTTAGTAGGATCCCATAAACGCCATTCATTCCTACCATCTCTTTTTCGGCGTTCCTTTCGTACCGAAACTCCCTTCACAGCATTTCTAGTCCATATATTTCTACCTTCCTTTCTCACACCCCATCCTAAGGAGATAATTTTTCTCTTCATGATTTCATTTCCTTTTCGGCGGTTTTGGAAACTTACTAATTATTTTTTCAATATCATCATTAATTTTAGTAATTTCTTTNTCTCCCCAAGGAATTCCTCCAAAATGATCAACTCTGGTAGCGATGCTTGCTTTTCCAGCAATAAATCTGGCTACCTTNCCTCTTACCCATCTTGGAGATTTTCCTACCTGNGGNAATGAAAATAATATNGATCCATGTTTTGGNGGNGANGCNCCCTTNCTATGCGCNGCCATTGCAGCATGNGCNCCNAGTACCTGTAACGAACCTGATGGCATCCTNGCNAATCTNTCTCTACTNCCNGCCAAAACTAGNAANTTCGANGCACCCAAAGGNCCAATNANAGATGAAAGAGTTGGCATATAATCTAGAGCAAGTATCCTAATCGCGTCTTCATGNTGTNTCATTCTTTCTGTNAAATCAACCACTGATTCACAATGTTTTTTCAGCGATNNCCATTCTACTTCTGAGGGNAAAAATAATGGTTGGGTCGTTTCTAAAAGATTCGCGGCAGAAGAAATAGNGTCCGATTTAACTATNGAGTGAATAATCTCTTTCCGCCTAGTGTCCAAATTTATTTCTGTCAGGAACAGTCCGGCCCATTCGATACATCTTGATTCACTAGTAGTCCAAGTAGATCTAATTTCATTTGCTGAAGAAACTAACATATCTAATCTTTTATCCAAATCTCCTGAAGATTCGGCAATCTTTAATTTCGTCATTTTGATTATTGCTTCATCAAACATTTTTTGTTCATTTTCACCATATGGTGGCCAATTGATCTCATTTAAATGGCCTTCTGAAAANACTTCAACNTCATCAAATCTTTCATATAAAATCCTTGCCTCTGGACTCATTCTACCTTTTTGTAATAATAATAATCGTCGTACCAAATTTGAAACAGTTACATCTGATGTCCAATATATTTCATCAATAACTACTCCCTCATCATTAATTAGACGAGATAATCTCCAATCATAACTGATTCGCACATACCTCCGAGGAGTTATGCCGCTTGAACAGTACGGAAGAATTATGTTCATAGAAGTAATGAATAATGAATGCCGATTAGGCCAATTATGGATATTAGACTTGTTGGAATTGTAGCATGCGGCGGAGCAATAGGGGCTGTGTTAAGATATTCAATTCCTTCCTTATTTCCAGGACATTATGGGATATCAAATACTATTGTAATCAATCTAATTGGATCTTTATTTCTAGGTATTCTCTTCGGTGCAATTTCTGCTGGTTTAGATATTAGTGAAGAAACAATACTTCTGATCGGAACTGGATTTTTGGGTGCTTTCACGACCATGTCGACCTTCGCTCTAGAAAGCATAGAGTTGATACAAGAGAATCAATTTATGGCTATTTTATATATTTTTATTTCTGTTTTTGGTAGTATATTTCTTGCATGGTTTGGCTATTCTGTAATGATTAATATTATGCATTAGACTATCAAAAATGGTACTTCTAATAGAATCATTGAATAATAATCATATTGACCGCTACATGGCCTTAGTAATATAAAGGAGTTAAGATTTAGATGTTTTGTCCAATGTGTGGTGCACTTTCATTCCCTGATTCAAAGAATAATATCAAGTGTCCAGACTATAAATGCGGGTATGAAGGGCCATTATCTGGGCCAGATGGCAAGGGAGGAAAATTCATTGATCCAATGTCGGGAGAGGAAATCGACTTAACAAATGCAACTGCCAAAAATGCAACTAAATCACTCAAACATTTGACCGAAGTAGTTGAAGAAGAAGTGGCAAGGGGGACTTTGAGAGTAGGAGATTATATTTGCCCTAACCCGAAATGTCAGAAAAACAGAGTATATGTATGGATGCAACAAACAAGATCCTCGGATGAGCCTGAAACTAAGATGTGTACTTGTGAAAGTTGTGGCAAAAGATGGCGTGAATATCAGTGACTTTTTTAGTAAAATATTACGAACCATCAATAACCTCCTACTAAGACGTCATAAAGTAAGGTGCCATCATGCTAAGAGTAACTGCTAAACAACAACTAATGAGGGAGATTGTAGAACTTCTCTCAGTTTTGACCGAAGAAGCAAAGCTATTATGGAGTGAGAAAGGCTTGCATGTCACCGTAGTGGATGGTTCTCATGTTGCACTCCTTTCTGCTACAATAGCCGATGAATGCTTTGAAACATACGAGGTCGAAAAAGTAGAAATAGGCCTAGAATTAGGTAAAATGCGTGATTTACTAACTCTTGCAGGACCTAACGATTTGGTAGAATTAGATTATGATGAATCGGTTGGAGCGATAAATGTCAGAGTAGGAGAGGTACACAGGATACTTAGAGGAGTAGACCCAGCAACTATGAATAATCCCAATATTCCTAACCTAGAATTTAATCACAAAGCTACTGTCGGTTCAGACAGACTTTCAAGATCTCTGAGAGCTGCTAAGTTTGTTGGAGAAATAGTCGATTTAAGTCTAGAAAAGACTCATATGACAGTCTCAATAACCGTAGAGGCTGGGGAAGGTGTAAATGTTCGCTTCGAGTCAGGAGAATTAAGTGAATTAGTATGCCCTTCTCCTACTCAATCTTCATACTCTTTACAGTTTTTAGATCCTCTTACTAGGAAATTGGCTAGTGGCCTAACCGAAGATGTATCTTTGGAATTTCAAGAAAAATATCCACTTAGGCTGACATGGAATAGTAATCAAGGCGGTGCTAGTTGGACGTATTTCTTGGCTCCTAGAGTTACTAATGACCCGTGAACTCATGAATGATAACGGCGTGCCAATCAAAGATGGATTACACTATCTGTGTTATTATTCCTAGCGTTAGGAATCATGAAGAATTAGACATTGTGTTAAAAGGTCTGAAAAAACAGACATATGAGGGACAAATCGAAACAGTAGTTGTTGGCCCAACAAATGACCCTGGAAAAGATGTCTGTCTAGAGAATAATATTAGATTCATTGATGACGAAGGTTCGAGAACTAGAGCAGATGCATGTAACATAGCAATCAAATCTACAAGTTCGGATTTGATACTATTCACTGATGATGATGTTATTGTCCCAAAAGATTGGGTTAAGAAATTAGTTTCATGGTTTGAAAACGAAGAAGTGAGTGGAGTAGGAGGTCCTAATTTTGCCCCAGTTGATGAATCCACAATGTGGCAANAAGTAATTGATGTTGCATTCTGTAGTACAATATTTACTGCTGGAACTAATTACGGCAAAGTAGGTAAGAAAGACCTAGATGAAGTTAAACAACTTCCTGGGGTTAATTGCGCATACAGGCGATCAGTTCTAGAAGAAGTAGGGGGTTTTGATGAAGGTGCCATTGGAGCAGAAGATGTAATGCTTGATCACAGAATAAGGCTAACTGGNAAGAAATTGTGGACTGATAGAACTGCTATAATGTGGCATCGAAGAAGAGACCTATCAAGAGTTAAGAAACAAATTAGGAATTATGGGCTAGTGAGAACTTTGGCTAGTCATCAATACTCTGAATTAAGACAACCTACGCATACAGCAGTTGCATTTTTCCCTCCAATAGTTATAGCAGCATTTGGATTCTTCTTCTGGGGTCTAGTAAATGGAGGGTTAGCGTGGCCTGATTTTTGGGACATTCGGTTGTCGACAGTACCTATGGGGCTACCTAGGTTAGGAGTTCATACACTACCAACACTTATTCTATTGTACAATCTATTAGCGTGGTATGGCTCTTGGAAGGGGAACTCCCCAAGTAAAACAAAGAAAACTATCTTTTTGTCCTCAATAGCAACTTACACATTACATTGGAACTATGGAATGGGAGTATTAACCGGTTGGATTAGAATCTTAAGAGGAAAATCAGGCATTCAGATAGATGATAGGTCACGTTAAATTATTTTCATCTTGCCACAATTATTTCCAACTCTCCAAGAGTTAGTCCTTGGTCTCCAGAATATAACAGTAAATACTCCGATAAATAATCCGCCGAATAATAAATTCAGCCAGCCTTCTGAAATATATCCTGAACTTGCATTAAAATATGCCCAAACAAATGATGGAATGATNCCAATNANTAATGAAATTANCAACTCCTCAAATAATAACTTAGATTTNTCAGATGAAGNAGGTAANTTTGGNGNTGNAGAATCATTATGNTTNGTCTTTGGCCTTTTNACNAAGCGNAAATATTCACATTNCTCANCTTTACGAATNGANNTNATTGAAGGNTTTCCNGANCTCCAAGNCCGTGAAACTTTCATTAGCCAATTATCTTCTATAAATGGCCTTCCATCACAATATTTCNACCAATAAGAACCACGAATTCTATCAGATAATTCTTCAACTTNATTTTNNCCAGAAATCAGTTTCTTNTCCATTGCGAGAGNCCANTCNGATTCTGANGCAACATAACAANCTTCATCTTGTAAAGCNANNTNTGCAATTTCATNATTNACCGGTAAAAAAGATATTTCAAAATTATAATCAATTTTNACTTCATGNCTAGGNCCGATTCCTCCAAAAAGAACTGANCGATTATCNGAACCAATGAATACNTTACCTGGTTCNACNNNTATCCATTGAATTTCCAATCTCACNCCACCTAGGATTCAATTTCTCCAGTTTGTATTGACCACTGAGAAGCATATACACTTTCGTTTTCCAGTAATTCTCCATGCTTNCCTCTTTCTACAATTGAGCCATCAACCATTGATATTATTTCATCGGCATTTCTAATAGTAGCGAGTCTATGGGCTACTGCTATGGTAATTCTCTTCTTCTTACCGTTGGAACCGTCAAAAAGTGACTGTTGTATTCTCTTTTCTGTTTCAGCATCTAATGCCGCACTTGCTTCATCTAAAATTAGAAGATCAGGNTCATTCAANAGAGCCCTTGCCAGACTAATTCTTGCCCTCTGGCCACCNGATAACATTACTCCTCTATCGCCAACCATTGATTCTAATCCATTTGGTAACTGAGAAATAAATTCTGATGCTCCTGCCATATCTAGTGCAATNAATATCTCTTCATCTGTAGATTCTCTCGCATAGGAAACATTTTCTTTAATGGTCCCGTAAAAAAGAAATGGNTCCTGAGACACAAAACCNATCTTAGATCTGACTGATTTCATAGAAAAATTATTGATATCTACGCCATTAATGAGAACTTGTCCGTTTTGTGGTTGATAGAATTTCTCTATTAACTTCAATATTGTACTCTTACCGGCTCCAGTATGCCCCATTACTCCTAAAAATTCTCCGGAAGAAATCTCTAGATCGATGTTGTTGAGGACATTAGACTCGGAAGAAGGATAAGAAAAAGATACATTTTTGAATGATAGACTGGTAATTGNCTCTTCAAGAGGTAATGCGTCCACCTTATCGTAAATTGATGGTTCAAGATCTATGACTGCAAAAACTCGACGTGAAGCAGCCTCTCCTTTCTGTAGTTGATTCAGTAACATCCCTAGAATCCATAATGGCATAGTCATTCGAGTAGATATCAGTAAGAATGTAACAAACTGACCAACACTTATTTGCCCGGAATTCATTAACCAACCTCCGGCTGAAACTAATAGTCCGAATGAGATTCCAGCTACTATATGGAATCCAGGAATAAAGCGATTTCTGATAAAGGCAGCTTGTATAGCTTGATCTCTATAATTGCCACTCTGNNTCTCAATTCTAATCCTNTCGAAATCGCTGGCATTATATGCTTGAACTACTGTTATGCCGGATAATACATTTTCCAATATTGCTACTATTCCGCCGGTACTTTCTCTTTGTTGACGGTACTTTCTTTGTACTCTAGTGGAAAACCANATAACCATNGGGACAATCATGAATAATGGTCCGAAGAGAATCATACAAAGTGTAGGTGACATCCAGAAAAGAATAAAAAAGGCAGCACTAAGAGTTGTGAATATTCTAATTATACTAGTAGTAGAATCTGAAATTATGTCCTCTAATTGTGCGACATCCGCGGATAAAACAGACATCAAGTTACCAGTCTGCCTTGTTTCAAAGTATGATGCCTCCATATCCATCAAAGATTTTGTAGCATCCATTCGGATATCATGCTGAGCCTTGTAAGCTATTGATTGCCAAAGTTGATTGCTTAATCCTTGAGTTATNGCAAGACAGACGAATGATGAGAAAATNAGTAAGCCAAAGCCAAGTTCTGTGGAATCAATTGGCCCTATATTTGGTANTATATCAAGTGTAACAAAACTCTCAACTCTTGAGTCGGTGAATTGAGATTTATCAGGATTATAATAGTCAGCAGCCATCCCTATGGCAATCAAGGGAANAAGATCAAATATTCTGGCACCAATATTCGCTAGTAGGCCACCTATTGCTCTTTCCCAATATCTAGTCACNTAAGGTAAAATTCTCCATATCTGCCTACCAACTATTTGTCTATCTTCACCAAGNTCAGATGCATCTTTACTTATCGATGATACTATAATATCCTTGGCCAAGTCTGGAGAAGTACCCTTCGACATATTCTTTCGGAAGGACAGAAGCGTTTCAATATGTGGTAGTGAAATCCTGCTAATATTGGTGCGCCCGCTGGGATTTGAACCCAGGACATGAGGTTGGAAACCTCAGGTGATAACCCCTTCACCACAGGCGCGATATCTAACCGAAGACATGACCTTACAAAATCAATTCGGTCACATTTATTCAAATGCTAGTGTCATCTCGCAGCACCGATGATGATTAGGCAAAGATTGGGAATTTTATTAATGGTAATTTTTCTCCCCATTAATGGGCCTCTAATTAGGATGATTTTGCATGAATTAAATATCTCAATGCCTTTTGGAGATTTTTATTTCTTTGCTCTTTGCATACTAATTTTTGTGATTGGAGGATTCATGACTTTTACTCCAAAATTAAAATTTGAATCTATTAATAAATCTCTTTAGGCCATTTTGAATGAATATTTTTCATCAGACCAATTATTTCATTATCTGAATAATCTAATTCCCACATTTTCTTGCATAATTGTTGAGTTCTTTTTGGTACAGTTTTAGGGCCGAGAACTGCTCCAGGTCTATTCATATCATCCAAAAAATCAGTTTCCATACCCCAAATCGAATCTGATTTTTTTAATGTTTCAATTATTTTCTCAATACTTCCTTTACCTACACTAATTGTTGAACTAATTCCATTTGTGAAATCTGAGTCTATATTAGGAGGAGCAAAATGCCTAATCACTTTCTTTTTGACCATTTTTGATTTTTTACACAATTCTGATATTTCCGAATAGGTTTTTTTACCATTACTTTCAACGTGTAATTGAATACTTACTCCTTCCTTCGCAGATTTTTCCATAATCTGTAATAATAATTCATTTGACTTATTCCAAGTTTCATCACTTACTGGATAATGGGGCCTTCCAACTTCACCAAGACAAACTGCATCTCCATCAGAAATATATTCTAACGCCAAATCAACTGCTCCAAGATGTAAATCAGTAGATTTTTCATATCCCATGGATTTAATTTGTCTTTCCCAAGAAACAGGGTGGGGCCCTAAAGTTACTACAACATCTATGTCAAATGTATTTCTTACCTCATTCGACATTTCTATCGTATTTAGATAGGCTATTTTATAATCCTCAATTTTTCTTGGAAGATTATTAAAATCAGGTTTATGAACTAGGTTAATTGCTGTACCGCCGACTTTTACAAATTCATTAATTGCATCCAGGTAACGGTTTTTTCTGTCTAAATGTATGTGTTGGTCCATTATTTCTCCATGCCACAAACCATCTTCTAACATCTTTCTCAAGCCAATGTTCCTTCTCTTTCAAGTAAATCTTTCCAATAACTTATCGCTAACTCAATAACTCTCTTTGATTTCTGTCCTAGGACAATTCCTTTACCATTATTGAATAATATTATCCGACATTCATGTCTCTTAGCATCTATTCTTAACGCATTAATATTATTGTCTAGGCTAATATCGTTAAATCTATCATTCGCCAATTCAAGTAAAACCGCCTTGCCCAGTGAAAATTCTACTAATAACTCTCCAGATTCGGATTTTAGTCCTTCATCAGACATACCAATACTGAGAAGAAATCTCTGTGTCACTAATTTAGCAACCTCATATCTCGAAATATTGTGAACAATTATTGATCCATGCTTATCGACAATTAAAGTTGATTTTGGATTTTCATTAACAATTAATGAGTATTCTCCATCCTTAATTCCTCCTGCCAAATTTACTACATCTTCATGCTTTACAGCTTCAGAAGGCGTAAATCTGAAGGTTTGCGTTTGTATCTTTAAAAATTTAGATTCTCCTTCCATATTATCATCCTCTCTCTATTTTTTCTACTTTATCACTTCTATTCAATGAATTATATAATTGTTCAAGGTATGCCTGATGGACGGGTACTAATAGTGTAACGTCGGAAACATTACTTTCATCAAGTCTTCTATTTCTTAAATCAAACAGTGCACCCTTTATTCTCGCTGCAAATCTTTCATCACGTTCTTTAATTAAGTCTTCAGTAAGGACTCTCTGTTCTTCAATCCACCATGATGCACAAGCAGCTGCAGCAGCACCTAATTCAGAATTCACTTTTTCCGAAATCTCTACATTCTTTGACGCCTTTAAACGATTTTTTGTATATCTTCTAGATTTATTTATTGTCTTCAAGAGATTAATCAATTTTACTTGATTGTCTGCACATTTAGAATACCATTCTTCCCAATCATTATCAGTTATTTCGGGCATTATTGTATAAACCGGTTTTCCTCCTGTATTTTCAGCATGCTTCAGTAATCTAATCGGTTCTGGATCTGGAATACTTGGTCCATTGACATCTAGACTTTGGATATCTCTTAATAGTAAACTCATAGTTCCTCCTGAGGACAATACAGCTTCCACATTAATTCCGGGACTTTTAATTTCATCTTTATCTTCTTCTTTTAATATTGCCACATCATCTTTAGAATATAATAGTGCCAAACCATCCCATTTCTTATATCTTAGAGAATTAGGCATAACAACACACGGAAGGTGAGGCCAAATCACTATCTTCCCTCCTTCTGGGTCTTCATAAATGAGAGATTCCCACTTTAGACGAGGTACTTCCATGACTCTGCGAAGGGCCATCATGATACAACTATGCCTATCAAAACATCCATAATTGATATATTTAGATGTAGCATTCAAGCATGATGACTTATCATAGAGGTTCGATAGAACATGGAGATGCCCTACTCTCTCGAACCCGTCGTACTCTTGAATGAAGTTTTTCCAGGACATACTAATGCACTAAATACATTATTCGGAGGNCATTTAATGAGTATCATGGATACTAGTGCTGGNATGGTCGCCTCGAAATTTGCACACCGTGAATTTGTAACTATTTCCGTAGATGCACTTAAATTCCGTAAACCGGCTTTNCAAGGTGATATTATTAGGACTACAGCCAAGGTTGTTTGGACTTCACCACGTACTGCAGGAATACATGTTACTTCTTGCCGAATGTCTAGGTCAGAATGGGAAGGCGATGAAATTTGTTCTGGATTCTTTTTCATGGTTGCTATTGATGAATCTATGAATCCAATAAAAATACCTCAATTTAAACCAAAAACGGTTGAAGAGAAAGAATTNTGGAATCAAGCACAATCNGCTAGAGATGCTATGAAATAGGACTATAATGACCATTCATTTCAACAACTGAATCATTGTCGGGTTCTTATGCCTGTTCTCAATATCGCATTTATAGGTTCTGAAAATTTTGCAAGAAATTTAGCAAAAAAAAGTGACTCAAGAGATATAGAATCGTACGTTTTTAAAGAAGGNTCAGGTGAAAATTCACGAATCTTATCTTTTTTGAGGCCATTGAAATATCCTGATAGTTTAAGGCCATTACTATCGGTATTGAACGTAACTAAGGTTGGAGTAATAGAAATATCAGCATTGGATTCTTCACTTGGAGAAATTTTAGTCTCATTTGCTTGTGCTGGAATAAAAAAAGGAATTGCGGTAATCAATCCAGAAGAAGGAAATTGGGTAGATATAGAGCAAATAAATATGATTTTTTCTCAATTAAAACTTGACTGGCAGATATATCAGTCTATGCCAGAAAATCATGAAATTAGAGAATTACTATTTGAAATGATGAATGAAAATAATATAAGTGAAAAATCACTTATATTGCCTATAGATCAACATTTTGTCGTCCAAGGAATCGGATTAGTAGGAATTGGTTATGTTCAATCTGGTCAAATTAAAAAGCATGACACTATAGAAGTTATTTCNTCAGGAGAAAAGGGNATTNTCAGAAGTTTACAGGTAATGGATGATGATGTTGAAGTAGCATATTCTGGAGATAGAGTTGGAGTAGCAATTAGAAACCTACGTGAAGAAGCGTTACACAAAGGGTGCATTATAGTTCATCCCAGTTCTGAAGTAATGGTGAAGCATAATCATTCTTCCTTCCTTTTGAATAAAGCACCTTTCCAAAAAAAACTAATTAAAAAAGATGATATCATTCACGCGTCAACAGATATGCAATTTGTTGTTGGNCGGATTACAAATATTTCTGAAAATAATNTTGAAATTAAATGGGANANTCCACTTTGGGTACGTTCCGAACAAGATAATAAAATTATTTTGACACAGTTGGATGCAAAACCTATGAGGATTATTGGGACTACAAAAAATATTGTGNCCGAATAATATTTTTTATACATAAAATATCAATCTTCATATGTATAGTTACATTCATTTTATACCATATGAACTAGTCTGCCACAACTGGATGTATTCAGCTGGGCTTAATAGCCCAACTGGAGAGGGGGAAACCGAACTACTCGGTAATCTTTCTCTTGTTGGGGTGAAGGGGACGTTTTGTGCAATCCTTTCTGATCGTGAATTGACCCTTGAGAGAAGCGATGGCAAAGGTTTACGACTTTCACTAGCAGCAGTTAATAGAACTAGACATCTAACAATTCCACTTTTGCCTAATGGCTTAGTTCCATTGGGTCTGATTTCTATATTACTCGGCTTAACAACTATGTCCTTTCCATATGGACTAATTCCAATATCATTAGGTTTCCTTGCTATTTCATTGAATATTTTCTCACGATACCCAATTATTTCTATAGATACCAATTCAGGCGATAGACATTTGGTTGCCGGAAGCGAAAGCTCATTACTTAGGTTAGCAACCATGATTTCTAGACTAATACATGGCAGTAGTATGAATGAAGCCAGAATAGGACTAGAAAATCTGGAAAAAGAAATGCCAATATTTCCCGCATTTGCCCACGCTGGAGGGACCTTTACCAATCATAGCAGTAAGTTACTAATGAATAATAATAAAATACCAGAATTACCTTCAGATTTAAGAAAAAATACAATTCAAACATCATTATCTTTCGATCATTTGGGTGAAAATTTAGAATCAGAGAAAGTAAACATCCAGAATGCTTCTATGGATTTTTCTCAATTAAACGAAAAAAATGCACCAAAATCTGCATATGAAAGTGCATGGAATACTCCTCCTCCACCATGGTACAAAGAAAAGCAAAGGATATCCGAAAATGAAGAAAATTTAACATTAAGTATTGATAAAAACAAGAATAGGATGGATTCTGTATTATCTGATGCGGCCGGACAATTAGAAATGTTTGGAGAAGGATTAGATATGTTTGGAGAAGGCGGCTTATTTGGCCAAACTACAGGCTCCCATGATGATATATTTCCCACTAAAGATGCTGAAAAGATACAGAAAATTGACAATATTNCGGCCCAAATATCAAGTTCTCAAATGATGAAAAAGGCATATGAAACCTATGGTTCTCCAGATTNTGAGTANCAAAGATCATATGAATTACCTNGNCCAAATGAAGAGGCAGTAAGGGANGAGTGTAAAACAGGAATTGTACAAGAAGCAAGAGCCAAACAAGAAATAAAAGGAAGGAATAGGGAATTACAATATTCCTATGAATCAACAAATTTAGATAGTTATCCTTCATTAAAAAAATATGCAAACAAAGGTAATAATCATTTTTTTACCATTAAAAATAATCCAAATAGTATTTCTTCATCATTACTGAATAGATTATTCCGTCCATCGGCCATTTCTGTGAAAAAGCCACAATCACAAAGCCTTTCTGATAACAGATTCCAAACATCCCAACATCTCAGATTAAGAAGTGATCAAGAACATCAGTCAAGTACTATTTTTCGATCCAGAAGGATAAATAAAAATATTGAAAATTACGATGCAATGGAAAAAATCGAATCAATAGTTTCAAGAGTTTCTAATGATGACCAATCTCAAAGACGTTTGNCTTTTAAAAATATGAGAAAGACAACTAATTCTGAAAATAATAAATTACTAGGTATAAGGAAATTAGGCTAATCCAACAATTCTTCTATATTTGTCGACCCTGGCATGATATCTGCCCTTTTGTAAATCAATCAAATTAGTAGATCCCAATCCACCTATTATGAACGAAGAGGTAACTGTAGCATGAACTAATGAATTACGCATAATTTCAATATCTCCTATCGCACCATTACATCCGACAATGTTAGCCAACATTGCTCCTGCAAAAGCATCTCCGCAACCCGTAGGATCAATGACATTTTTTGTAGGATAGGAAGGTAGTGAGATAATTCCACAAGGCAAATATGCCAAAACTCCTCCACTTCCTCTTTTGATTATTAAGCTCCTAGGGCCTTTCCCTGCAGATTCTCCTCCAAACAAAGCCTCTCCTGAGATTATCTTTTCAGCAGCAATTGTTACAATTTCTTCTCCTGAAATAGCACAAACCTCCTCTTCATTCAATATAGCTATGTCTACTTGTCTGAGTGCTTCAGATAATAACTTAAATTCTGTTTTTATCCATAACATAAACGTATCTAATACTGATATATTCGGNTTACATTCTCTCAGAATCTTTATCTGAGANGAAGGATGCATATTTGCACAGAATAAAATATCAACATCCTTCCAGACATTAGGAATCTCAGGATTAAAATTTTCTAAAACATTAATTTCTGTAGATATGGTCTGAGCATCATCCATTGTACCTTCATATCTTCCTGACCATCTGAAGGTTTTCCCGGGNATCTTTGAAATTGCTTCTGTATTTATNCCCTTCTNATCTAATAATAACAAATCTTCTTCTCTAAAATCATCNCCTATTGGGCCTATTGCTCCTACTCTAGGCAATACGCCAGGTTTCAANGGAAGATGAAANGCTGCAGAAATAGATGCATGAACTGCCGAACCACCTAATACATCGTANCCGTGAACCTTCGGNGTTTGAATATGNTCGTAGCCCATACTTCCAANTATTACTAAGTCCATNAAACCCCTCTCGTTATCAGTTTTGGATGTTCTTCAAGATATTTAATCGTTATTTCCTTATTTCTGAAATCTTCCTCATTTAAGATTTTTTTATGNAGTGGAATTAGAGTATCNAATCCGGTTAATATTACCTCATCCAAAGTAGCAATCATCTTTTTTATAGCCNCATTTCTAGTTGGNGCCCATATGATTATTTTGGCAAGNAGNGAGTCAAATGATGCTGGAACATCNTATCCGGTATGTATNTGAGAATCAATCCTAACTCCTTGTCCACCAGGCCAAATACANTCCCACACTCTTCCTGGTGANGGTTCTAGTGTCCATGGATTTTCAGCATTAATTCTTACTTCAATAGCATGCCCTCTAATTTTTACTTCTTCCTGTGTNATTGTCAATTCTTCACCTGCAGCAATTCTTATTCCTAATGCTACNAGATCTACTCCTGCTATCATTTCAGTAACTGTATGTTCAACTTGTACTCTTGGATTAACTTCCAAGAAATAAAAATTACCTTCTCTATCTCTTAAGAATTCAAAAGTCGCCAATCCTTCATAACCTACCAATTTAGCACCTTTGACTACTATTTCTCCGATTTCTTTCCTTACGTCATCACTAAGCCACGGCCCTTCTTCTATTATTTTCTGATGTCTTCTTTGAATTGAACAAAATCTTTCTCCAAAATGTATCGCCTTTTTACCATCACTTAATACTTGAAATTCAATATGCTGAGCTCCTTCGATAAATTTCTCTATGAAAACTCTCCCATCTCCAAATGCAGATAATGCTCTACCCTGGCAGAGATTTAGTGCACTTTCAAAATCATCATCATCATTGACCACCTGCATCCCTATGCCTCCTCCTCCGGCAGCAGCTTTTATGATCAACGGAAAACCTATTTCTTCAGCCANTTTCTTTGCTTCATCAACATTTGTAATTGGATCTTCAGAACCTCTAGCTATAGGCAATCCGGCTTTTGCCATTATTTCACGAGCTGAGATTTTATCTCCTAATATCTTCAATACTTCCGAATTAGGGCCAATAAATTTTATTCCTTCTTCCTCCAATCTTCTTGCAAAAGTTGGATTTTCAGCCAAAAAACCATATCCCGGATGNACGGCGTCGACACCTATGTCTACTGCGGCTTTTACTATGGCTTCAATATCTAAATAAGATGCTAATGGGTCATTACGAGGAATATATATTCCTTCATCAGCCAATCTAACTGGTAAAGACAAACGNTCTTCTTTGCCATATATTATTGCCACTNCAATATCAAGANAACGNAGAGATCTCATTATTCTTAGAGCNATTTCGCCCCTATTGGCGATTAGAACACGGCGAAACATGATATTACCTGTATATATTCCAATAACTGACAGTCCTTAAAAATTCAGTATACATCTCTCAGATATCTTTTTTCGGTTTTCATCAATTTTGTTTCTACGAACTCAGTAGCTTGTTCAGTATTCATATNNCCATGTTCAGAACAAATTTTTATTAATGTTTTATGGACATCTTTTGCCATCCTTGATTTATCTCCACAAACATAGAAATAAGCCCCATTGTCTATCCATTTCCATATTTCTTCNCCATTTTTATCCATTAAATGTTGGACATAAACCTTTTCTTTTCCTGTGCGTGACCATGCTAAATCATGTTTATTTAGTACGCCNTTTTTCTTCCANTCTTCCATTTCTTCTTTGTAGTAATATTCTCCTTCTTCGGTCCAATCGCCAAAGAATAGCCAGTTTTTCCCTGTTGCATTATCTATCTCTCTTTGCTCTAGAAATGCTCTGAAAGGGGCAATTCCTGTNCCAGGTCCAACCATTATGATGTCCTTTGATTTATCTTCAGGCAAGACAAATGATCTGGTTGGAGACATAAATATGCCAATNCCCGTTTCTTCAACTTCACACATATCAGATAAAAATCCTGTACATAATCCTGCTTTGTCTCTGCCATGATGTGAATATCTTACTATTCCTACGGTGAGATGTACAGTGCCCGGTTCAAATTCTGGGCTACTTGCAATCGAGTAAAGTCTGGGCTTCAACCTATCCATTCCTTCCAATAATTGCTGTGCACTGAAATTTATATTACTGAAATCACTTAAAGCATCAATATAATCTCTGGACCAAATATAATCTTCCATTGCTTCTCCATTGTTAGCTAATCTTTTCCATAGTGTTAAACTAGGATCAGAAATAGANCCTACTTCTTCATATCCATCTGGNACATCATCACCATTTCCNGTNCCTTCCCAATCCAACATTACAATNCCGTTTTCTTCTGATATTCTCTTTCTTTTAATTATCTTTATTTCAACNTCTTCTGATGAATTGTTAAAATGTTCGCCTAATCCCATAATCCATTTTTTTGATAATCTATGTATTTCATATCTTGTTGATAACGCTTCTTTTAAAGTACATTCACCTAAATGAGTATCTACTACTTCTTCTCCAGTAAAATTACACTGTACTAATATTTCTTCAACTAAATCAGGTCGGCAAATAGGCATTACTCCTAGTGCATCTCCAGCTTTGTATTCTAGGCCTGAATCACCTAAATCAAATACGATATGCCTTGTTTCCTTGCCTGAACTCTTTCCATTAAGTATGTAGTTTTCATTCAAATAAGAAGTATATGGATTTTTAGCACTCCATTGTGATTTAGTAACTTTAGACATAATTTAACCCCAACTCAACTACTCTCTCCGAGTTGAAACATGTTTATGAATAGATGCTGAAGAAGATAAGCACTACAATCAATATCGAAGTAATTAAGTCAAGTCATA
>NHGE01000033.1 GCA_002172375.1 Euryarchaeota archaeon TMED129
CGTCCTTCAAATATTACAACTACTTTGAGGCCTTCTGCTTTAACCCATTCTTGTAATTTAATCAATTCCAATTGTAGTCTGAAAAGTTCTTTTTGATACTCTTTCTTTTTTACTTTCTGAATTTCAGATGCCCCCTCGTCAGACATTATAATCAGCACCGCATTAATGAGTTAAACAAAAGGGCTGCGGTTTAAACAGTATAAATTTGAATAAAAAAAATATTTTAATAAGATTATATTTNTGAAATTAAATCATTCAAAGCTTCAAGTGGGTTTGAAGATTTGGTCACTCCACTGGCAAGTAATACTCCCGAAGTACCTAGTTCAAGTGCCATAGAAACATCAGAACCATTTTTTACTCCTGCACCNCATAATATGCCAACATCNGCAGAGATATCTCTGACGGCATCAACTGTCCCGGTTACAATTTTTGGATCAGCAGATGTGACAGAAATGTTCCCTCCTATCAATTCAGGTGGCTCCACTGCAACAAAAGTAGGCCTCAATGCTGCTAATGATTTGGCTTCTTCAATATCAGCAGCACACGCGCAAACGGTAAAATCTTCTGGCACTTGATCCAATAACATAGCAATATGTTCAATGCTAACTTTATGTTCTGCATGATTTATCAAAGTACCTTTGGCACCTCTTTCTATAGCAGTATCAGGATGTAACCAACCAGTGTTTGAACCGAATTGGATTGGATCTAAATGCTGAGTCCAAACCTCTAAATTTGGAGCTANATTAANTACTGATGAAAGATCNAATGCAGATACTACAGCGACAATACGAGCATTGCTTTCTAAATTCTCCATTATCTTTGCTAAATTCTCTGCAGAAAGGCCATGTGCTGTCTGATAAGTTTTAAAATTTACAACTACAAGATTTTCTTCCATGTTACTGCCGGAAAGGGCAACGAATTTTACAATGTCGGAATAAACCATCAGAAAGTCATGTGATGATTGACTACAGTATCTGATAAAACTGTATTATCAGATATAATTGAACCTTCGCCTATTAAACATCTCTCTAGTTTAACATCTTTACCTATAGTGGCATTTTTTAGAACAACACAGTCCAATAAAGAAGATGTTTCATGTATTGAGACATTTTTTCCTATTGAGCACCTTATAGATGAAGAAGTATTAGAAACTCCTTCTCCATACCATGAATTAACTATTTTTTTTCCTGAAATAAATCTATTATTTTCAATACAAGTTTGTGCTGCTTCAATAAATGAATTAGGAGTTCCGGCATCAACAAAATATCCTGAAAAAACAAGTCCGGCCATTTCTCCAGACTTTGCTACAGGCGGGAAAACTACTCTTTCCATACTATGCTTCTCACTTGAGAACTGATTAATCAAGTCTCTACTTACTATGACACATCCTGCATTGATCAAATTCGAAAACTCAGTTCCTGGATCTGGTTTTTCTTGAAATCTTCTTATCATACCTGATTCATCTAAGTCGCAGACTCCAAAACGGCTTGGGTCTTCCACTTCCCACAGAGATAATGTTGCTCTAGCACCTGTATCATTATGGTGTTTTAATAATTCATGGACGTTTACACTTGAAATTAAATCTCCATTCAAGATTAATACTGGACCTGTTCCATTAAGTTTTTTAGCAGCTAATCCAACAGCACCTCCTGTTCCTAAAGCCTCCTTTTCTACTGAAATGAGAACTTCATAATTAGTTTTATTCTTTAAGAAAAAATTCTCAATTTGATCGACGCCATGGCCAGCGGCAATAATGACTCTGGATATCAAGTCTTCTGGAACAACTTCAATAACACGTTCCAAGAGTGTTTTGTCAAGTATAGGAAGTAAGGGTTTAGCTCTTTCTTCTGTCCAAGGACGTAATCGAGTTCCAAATCCTCCAACAAGGACAATAACTTCCATGTTTTATGGTATGCGAGTTACGCTTTGAGTTCTTCGTTTGATTAGTCTTTAACAATACTATCTACAGTATCTTTCAAAGATGATGAGGGGGTGGGAAGAACATGAATATTCACGAATATCAGGCAAAGGCGATTTTTAGTGACTCTGGGGTCAAAGTAGTCAAAGGAATTCATTGTACAAATGTAGATGAAGCGTTAAATGCATATGATGAATTAAATTCCGATATTGTCGCGGTAAAGAGTCAGATACATGCTGGAGGAAGAGGGAAGGGAGTTCTTTATGATCCAATAACTAATGATTTGATTATGGAAGGAGGAGTTAAAATAGCATTCTCGAAAGAAGAAGTAAGACAATATGCTTCATCAATAATCGGCAATAAGTTGGTAACCAAACAAACTGGAAAAGAGGGAAAAATAGTAAATAACTTGTATATAGAATCAGGATGTAATATTTCACATGAATATTATTTGGCCGTATTAATTGATCGTGAGACTAAATCGGTACTAGTAATGGGTTCAACTGAAGGCGGAGTCGACATAGAAGAAGTAGCAGAAAAAACACCAGAAGCGATTCATAAAATTTGGGCAGACCCATTAGAAGGCTTAGCAAATGAAGATGTAGTGATGTTTGCTGAATTATTAGGACTTGAGGGTACATCTAAACATGAAATGGTTGAAATGGTAAATTCATTATATGCTATGTTTTTGGATAAAGATTGTTCAATGATTGAAATTAATCCACTTGTAAAGAGTGAATCAGGAGAAATAATAGCATTAGATGGGAAAGTTAGTTTTGATGATAGTGCTGATTTCAGACATCCATGGAGAAATGATTTAAGAGATTTAACAGAAGAAGAGGAAGTAGAAATAAGAGCTAATAAATATGGGCTATCTTATGTAAAATTGGATGGCAATATTGGATGTTTGGTGAATGGAGCAGGCCTAGCTATGGCTTCAATGGACGTAATAAAACTTTATGGAAGTGAGCCGGCCAATTTCTTAGACATAGGAGGAGGGGCGACGCGTGAGTCGATTACCGCAGCATTTGAAATAATACTCGAGGATAAAAATGTAGAAGGCATATTNGTGAATATTTTTGGAGGAATAATTCAATGNGACATGGTAGCAAATAGTGTAATTGAAGCATCGAAAGAGATAGGATTAGATGTTCCTCTTGTAGTGAGATTTTCAGGTACAAACCATGTTGAAGGGACTGAAATATTGAATAAAAGTGATTTAAATGTGTATACTGCAACTACTCTAGCAGAAGGGGCAGAAAAAATAGTTAATCTAACAAGGAGGAGTAAATAATGTCCATTTGGGTTGATGAGAATAGTAAGATTTTGATTCAAGGAATCACAGGAAAACAAGGAACATTTCATGGGACAAGAATGATTGAATATGAGACTAATGTAGTAGGNGGAGTAACGCCGGGCAAAGGAGGGCAGAAATTAAACTTCTCAGGAAAGGAAATTACAGTTTATGATTCTATGCAAGAAGCAATAGGAAAAACTGGAGCGAATGTGAGTGTCATCTATGTCCCTGCACGCTTCGCATCTTCAGCAATAGTAGAGGCTGCTAATGCTTTTCAAGAAAATGGAGGTGGATTGATAGTATGTATAACTGAAGGAATTCCCATTCTTGATATGGTAAACGCAGTAGCNAAAGTGGAAAAATGTCCTGATGTTNGATTAATAGGTCCGAATTGCCCTGGGATAATCACACCAAGAGAAAATGGAGGTTGTAAAGTTGGCATTATGCCTGGTTTCATCCATGCAAAGGGCAGAATAGGAATTGTGTCGAAAAGTGGCACATTAACTTATGAAGCAGTAGCACAAACAATGAGTGTTGGAGAAGGTCAATCTACATGCGTGGGAATTGGTGGAGACCCAGTAAATGGAACAGGATTTATTGACTGTTTACGAGCATTTGAAGATGATAGTCAGACAGAAGCAATAGTATTAATTGGAGAAATTGGAGGAACGGCCGAAGAAGAAGCTGCGGAATGGGCATCAAAGAATATGAGTAAACCAATAGTTGGTTTTGTTGCAGGTTCAACAGCCCCTCCNGGTAAAAGAATGGGGCATGCTGGAGCGATTATTTCAGGAGGAAAGGGGACTGCGGAAGAAAAATTTGCTGCATTCGAAAGAGCAGGTATTTATGTCGCAAGAGATCCTTCGGAAATAGGCAATGTTCTNATTAAAGCACTAAANGATGTAGGAATAAAATAACTTAAGGAGTGTTGTGNTAGTGGAAAAAATCGATAAAAAAATCGATATTTTGCTTAAAGGTACTTCTAGATCATTTTATTTGACATTAAATTTTCTTCCAAAGAAAATTCGTAAACAAATAGGCCTACTCTATTTATTAGCCAGACTTTCAGATACTATTGCTGACTCGAAAGTAGGAGAAAATGATATACTAATCCNCTTAATTGGCCAATATAATGATAGAGTACAAAAAAGATCTGAAACAATTCCTGATTTGACAGATTTATCTTTACTTCAAGAAAATCCTGCAGAAAAGAAATTATTACAAGATGTGATGTTACCGATAAAATATTTAGAAGAATCTGAAATTTTTAGTGAGAGAGATAGAGTAAGAATTAGAGAATGTCTAGAAATCATAATTAGAGGGCAAACACTTGATTTGGAAAGATTCAATGCATCATCCAANGCAGAAATAATAGCANTGNATGATGAAAATGAACTAGATGAATATACATACTCAGTTGCTGGTTCTGTTGGAGAATTCTGGACTCATATGACCTTAGATCACCAATTTGAAGTTGATAATGAGATGCGAAATAACTTATTTGAAAATGGAATTAGATTCGGTAAATCATTACAACTGATCAATATTCTTAGAGATATTCCTGAAGATATTGCGATGGGACGATGTTACATACCAATGGAGAAATTATTAGAATATGATTTAGAACCAAAGGATTTGTTAGATTCCAATAATATGGATAAATTTAGACCTATTTTTGATTCTTATATTTCAAAGGCGTATAATCACCTAAATTGCGCAATTAAATGGGTTAATTTGTTACCTAAAAATCAGTATAAGCTACGATTTTCNTGTATTCTACCTATATTAATAGGACAAAGTACTCTGAAAATGCTGAGTGAGAATAATGTCCTAGATAGGAANAATCGGATAAAGGTATCTAGAAAAGAAATTAAATCGATATTTAGAAAGTCATTATTTGCTTCAATAACAAAAAATAGAACTTCAAAACTAATTGGAAAAAGTGNTATAATTTTTGAGAAATGATGATATTTTTTNGCACACCTCATAGTGAACTTCAAGAAAGCATGGTTCTCGCTCAACATGAAAACTATGAGCGAAGAGCAGATTTCAGATTTCGTCTTCGAACAGAATTTTCGAGATAATGATAGCATTTCATTGATGGATTCGGAAGAAGAAAATGCAGTGAAAAGAATTCAATTAGTTCGTTCTGCTGTAAAAATGACAAAAGATGCTACGCGTGCGATTAGCATAACAGCTCTTGAAACCCTTCGAGAAGGTGCTATCTTCATGGGAGTAATCGGNTCAAGAGGAGAATTAACAAATCCATTTAGATACATAGATGCCCCNATATGGGAAGAAACACAAGTGCCCTCTCACATGATATCTACAGCATATGATTATTGTGAAGAATTAACTCGTAGAGAAGCAGGTAATTTCTATCATTCGTTTAAATATTTACCAGATTATGAGAGGAAAGCNATTTGTGCTTATTATGCATTTTGTAGAAGAGCGGACGATATAGCCGACGGAGATTTCGTGGATGTTTTTCCAGGAGGTTCGTCCGACGATCCAGAGTCGATAGAGTATAGAGATAATATACTAAACTTGAGTAGTGGGAACACTGTTTTAGACAGAGTTTCATACAATGAAAAAATGTCTCAACTATTTTATTACAGGAAAAAATTGTCTACAGCATACGAAGANGTAACCTCTACAGATCCTATTTTTATGGCAATAAAAGATACTGTGAATAATTTTGGTATACCAAAACAGTTACTTGATGACATGGTTAGTGGAATGGAAGATGACTTCCATAGTAATAGATATGATACATTCGAAGATCTCTATGCCTATTGNTATAGAGTCGCCTCTACAGTTGGACTAGTGTGTATTGAGATTTATGGNTATGATAATATCAAAGCNAAGGAATATGCTGAGTCTTGGGGTATTTTTATGCAACTTGTGAATATCTTAAGAGATGTCAAAGAAGATGCAGAAAGAAANAGNATATACTTACCGTTAGAAGATTTAAAGAGATATGGCATCACAGAAGATGACATACTAAATAATAATGGNATTAANAACCATCCAGGCTGGAAACCGTTTGTAGAAAGTTACATACAAAGGGCCAATGAATATAGAGATAAGGCTTTCAAATTATTACCTTTACTTGATAAATCATCCAGATATTCACCTGCGGCTATGGCGGCATTCTATAGTTCGATACTGAAGAAGATTAAGAAAAATGATGGAGATGTATTTTCAGAAAGAATTCAATTATCTAAGACTGAAAAAATTCTACTCGCAGGGTATGTCTACATAAGGTACAGATTCTTGGCAGTATGATATTATAAATTAGGGTCTGTCCTAATATAACAGATGCATGACGTATTTAGGGAGGAGTTGNCATTAGAGTAGCCGTACTATTGGAAGAGCGGTGTAAACCCAATAGCCCAGCATTCAATTATTTACTAAAATANGCTGGTTCATGTGGTGCAGAATGTATNCAGTTTGAAGAAAATAAATTTAGAATCCTAGAAACTGCTTGTCCAGTTTGTTTTACTCGTGCTAAATTATGCCCGGGAGATGCTGTTAAAATAATAAACCTACCAAAAGAGCTTGATTCCGACTTAACTCATCGGTACGATGAAAATGGATTTGGTCTTTTTCGATTACCAGCACCAAGAGAAGAGCAAGTCATTGGCATTTTAGGACCTAATGGCATGGGAAAATCTACGGCGATAAATATTCTATCTGGATCATTAAGGCCTAATCTTGGAGAATGGAATCTTGAGATAAAAGAATGGGATGAAATAATTGAATCATTCCCTAGAGGTGAACTACGAGATTATCTAACTACAGTAGCAGAAGAAGGAGTGAAGATAGCTGTTAAGCCACAGTATATAGACAAGCTTCCAAAAATATTCCAAGGCAAAGTCAATGAGTTACTTGAACGAGTTGATGATAGAGGAGAGATTGAGGAATATGCAAAACTTCTTGCCATTGAAGGAGTATTGGAACGCACCTTGGATAAATTATCAGGAGGAGAGTTACAACGTGTTGCAATGGCTGCAACTCTACTCAAAGAGGCTGACGTGTATTTTTTTGATGAGCCTTCATCTTATCTTGATATTTATGAACGAATGAGGATTGTGAGAATTATTCAGGGATTAGTCGAAAGAGGAAAAAGAATATTGGTTGTTGAACATGATTTAGCAATACTTGATGTTATGTGTGATTTATTGCAAATTGTTTATGGAGAACGTGCTGCATATGGTATTTTCACCCAGCCTAGAAACACAAGAACAGCAATTAATGCTTATCTAGACGGATACCTACCAGAAGAAAATGTTAGAATACGTGACAAACCAATACAGTTCCTTAGAGGAAGAGTACGTGGAGAAGAAGTTGGTTTACCAATCTTATCTTGGGGAGATATGGAGAAAAAAATTGGAGATTTCCACTTAAAAACTGGTGAAGGTCAAGTTCGAAGTGCAGAAGTAGTAGGAGTAGTTGGCCCAAATGCTACTGGGAAAACAACCATGGTAAAGATGATTGCTGGAGAATTTGAGCCAGATTCTGGTTGGTGTACAATGGATGCAAAAATATCATATAAACAACAACATGTAAATACTGACTTTGATGGAAATGTTCAGAATTGGCTTGATTCAGAACTGGGTATGAAGTGGAGAAGTGGAGAATTCCATACTCAAGTAATAAGGCCTCTGCAGGTTGATCAATTATTAGAATTACAAGCTAAAAGGCTATCAGGAGGAGAATTACAGGCGGTAAGTATAGCGATTTGTTTAGGTAAAGAAGCAGACCTATATCTGCTAGATGAACCTAGTGCACACCTAGATGCTAATGCAAGAATGGAAACGGCTAAGGCAATAAGGAGAACTATGGAAAGTAATGAAAAGGCGGCTCTTGTTATAGATCATGATATTTATTTTATTGACATAGTTAGTGATTCTTTATTAGTTTTTGATGGACAAGGGGGTAAAAACGGTAATGCTACAGGGCCTTTGAATCTAAGAAAGGGGATGAATAAATTTCTTTCTGAAGTTGACGTAACATTCAGAAGAGATCATGATTCTCATAGACCAAGAATAAATAAGCCAGGCAGTAGGAAAGATAGAGAACAAAAAATAGAAGGAGAATACTTCTATGTCGAATAATATCCATTGGATTCTTGAATGATGCAGGTGACGCNGCGACATGTCTGAAGGNCCGGAGGANANTGTTCCCGTTGAANGAGATGNAAAGGAANCAGNGGAAGAAG
This sequence comes from Euryarchaeota archaeon TMED129, assembly GCA_002172375.1. Taxonomy (GTDB): domain Archaea; phylum Thermoplasmatota; class Poseidoniia; order Poseidoniales; family Thalassarchaeaceae; genus MGIIb-O3. The sequence goes on from NHGE01000033.1 coordinate 8,440, forward strand.
ATTCTGTACAATCTCTAGAGGAGANGATATTAGAATTGGAAAAAGAGTTGCAATACTCAGCGGCTGAAATTGTCAATACNAGACAAAGATTGATGAGAGATAAAAATGAAGCNTTAAAGTATGGTAGTGCTAATTTNGCANGCAAAATAATTCCGATTATTGATGGACTTAATAGGGCCATAGAAAGTAGTGGAAATGAAGAAAATTCTGAATCCATAGTTGAAGGTGTAAAATTGATATTGGAAAATATGTCTTTAGCGTTAATTAACGAAGGGATTGAGAAAATAGAAATTTTAGAAAATTCTTTTGATCCTACCACCATGGAAGCAATTGCATCAATACCNTGTCCNGATGGAGAAGAGCCAGGCAAAATAGTCCAAGTTATCGAAGATGGATATAAATTACATGATAGAGTGTTACGTGCTGCAAAAGTAATTGTTTACGAAGGGTGAATTTATTGGATAAAAATGCATATAAAAAGAATTTACTACAAATTTCATTANCATTACTAGTGGTTTACATCATTATACTATCGTCAATTCAGATCGTTGCACCNAATAAAGTAATAAAACCTGAAAATTTNCCCAATTCTTGTCCAGATGAGTCAAAAAATTGTACAATGATTGGGCCGATTCCTCACAGAGGAGATAATATTTCTGAAATTCGATTTGAATCAAATATTAGTAATGTCATGGATGAAGTAAATAAATGGATTAAGATAAATTCTGGAGAAATATTACAAGAATGGCCAAATCATACTCATGTAGTATTTAGAACAAAATTTTGGAAATTCCCAGATGATTTTGTAGTTAACTTGCACTGTGAAGATGAGGAAGTAGTCATGTATGTTTATTCTAAATCTAGACTTGGAATAAGTGATTTAGACGTAAATAATGATAGAGTAGAATCTTTCACTAATTTTATGTTAGAAACGGAAATATCTACATCCAAGTGCATCTACGGCGATTAGAATATTATGGAAGAGCTGATAGATGAGAAAATTGAATTAGCCAAAACTTTACCTTCAAAGTATTATTTGGACGAAAAGATATTTAAAAAAATAAAGAGTAAAATATCTCTTATGTGGCACTTTTCGGCCCATGAAAATCAGTTATCAGACAAAAATATAGTTCCAATAAAACATTCAAAAAAACTAATGAATGAATCTATTGTTTTAACTAGAGATGGAGTAATTAGATCTCTATCAAATGTATGCTCTCACAGAGGCATGATAATAAACACTGAATCTACTAAATCAAATGTATTAAAATGTAAATATCATGGTAGAACTTTTGATTTGAAAGGATGCATGAAAAATATGCCAAAATTCGATCATGTCATGGATTTTCCTAATGACTCTGATAATCTAAAATGCTTCTCTACCATAAGATGGAAAGGTCTTTTGTTTACTTCTTTAAAAGAAATAAGCACCCCTGGATGGATTGAATTTTTAGAAGATAGAATGGGTTGGCTAGATATAGAGGCTTTCGTCCATGATTCTGAATATTATAAATCATATAATATAAATGCAAATTGGGCGTTATATGTTGATAACTACCTTGAGGGTTTTCACATACCCTATGTTCATTCTGACTTAAATGAAGTGTTAAGTTATGAAGACTATGAAACAGAAATATTCGAAAATGGAGTCTTACAAATAGGAATTGCAAAGGATGATGAGGATTCCTTTGATTTACCTAAAATATCAAAGGATTATGGAAAGAAAATTGCTGCCTATTATTTTTGGATTTTTCCTGGGTTGATGCTTAATTTCTATCCCTGGGGATTATCAGTAAACTTAGTAGTCCCCACTTCAGTTAATAAAACTGAAATAATTTATCAGAGATATATTGCTGACGCTTCATTGATTGGAGAAGGTGCAGGAGGAGATTTAGATAAAGTTGAAAGAGAGGATCAAGAAATCGTAGAAGCAGTACAAATTGGAGTAAGCAGTTCCTCATACGACAGAGGCAGATATTCTCCTAGCATGGAAAAAGGAGTACATCATTTCCATAGAATATTGACGAAGATTTGATGTTAATTTCCGAAATGACGTATCCTTAACACACCGAAAATAACTAATAAAATACAAATCAGAGCGGCTATATTAGCTATTATGATAGAATAAGAAGTAATTAATATTCCATAAATTAGCCATAAAATTAAAGCCGAGGCGACAAGAAAAAATGTAGGTAGTGATATCCCTTCATGAGATTGCTCGATCCATACTTCTTTAATTTGAGGAATCCATGCTATAACGCCCAGAAAACCAGCAAATAAACCTATTAACTCGATATTCAATGACAAAAAAACCCTCATAAATCGTTTCTATCTTGTTTTATACCGTTATTCCAAATATATATTCCCTTATTTGTTTTTATTCCAAGATCTCCATTTTCTACTAATTTTTCCAAAAGAGGATGAGGGAGATATGAGTCATCGGAAAAGGAGCTTGCAAGATTATTTAGAATGTCCCTTCTAACATCCAAACCAACTAAATCTGTTAATTCTAATGGCCCGATAGGATGTTTGTAACCAAGTACCATTGCAGCATCGATATCACTAGCAGATGCAACGCCCTCTGATAGCATCTTTATGGCTTCATTGCCTAAAATAACGCCCAATCTACTTGTTGCAAAGCCTGGAAAATCATTTACAAGAATTGTTTTTTTATTAAGTTCTAAACCGATATATTCGGCTAAATTTATTGTTTCTTCCGAACATTTTTCATGTTTAACTATTTCAATTAATTTCATTATAGGTACAGGATTGAAAAAGTGCATTCCGATAACTCTATCTGGCCTATTTGTTGAATTAGCTATCTCCGAAATAGATAAGCTAGAAGTGTTGGTAACTAATATTGTTCCTTCGGGCAGAATATTATCTAACTCTGAGAAAACTTCCTTTTTTAATGATAATATCTCAGGAACTGCTTCAATAACAATATCAGCATTTGACACTGCTTTGGTGATATCAGTATAAGTTTCTAAATTTTTAGACCATGAAATTGATTGTTCTCTAGTAGTTTTTCCACGTAATATTCCTTTCTCCCAAAATGAATTAATATTTTTAAGAGAGTTTTGGAGACTTGTCTCAGAAGTATCAAAAATTTTTGTCCTCCAACCCCTTTGTGCACATATTTGGGCTATTCCTGCACCCATCGTGCCAGCACCTATTACTGCGACTACTTGGACTTTCATGTTAGTAGGTTGTATGCCTAGTCCATATGATTTACTCAATCTTCACGCCCATAAGATGCAAGTGCAGCCTGAAATAATCTTTGACGAGGTACGTCGTGTTCTAAAAAACAAGTAAATGGAGCAACATCTTTCAAAAGTTCTATTGCGCTAACATACGCGCCATAAATGAATGGGTCGGCCACATTAGTGTGAGGGATATCAATTCCTAATTTGGATAATCCTTTTCTCGTATCTTCATCCCATATCGCATATGTATGATGAGTAAAATGAAGATAACTAGAGAGACGAGTTAGGTTAGATCTTGCTTTTTCAGTGAAACTGTCTATAAGTAATGTATCNGGATATTTNATTGCATAAAGTGCTAATTTCACTTCACGAGTAGTTTCTTCNTTCCACTCTCTTNTCNCAAGTCCCATCCAATCATCTATCATATCCAACATTTNATCATCATATGGTCGCTTTACCATNTATAATAGACGTTCATATTCNTCNGGATTTTGAGAATCNGAATGATGATGTTCGTAAAATAAATCTGTTAGTCTATTGAAAAATGGTTCACATTTCTTCTTATCGAAAGCNAGTAGTGATACGTGTTGCATAATAATTCCTTCTCAATTTCCTTTCCATTCACGNTACTGAATCCATTCTTTTTTCATATAATCATTCATTAGTTTTTCTTCGTCTTCATCAGTTGGCAGTACACTTACTAAATAATCTTGATATTCCGCATCGCTACCCTCAAATTTTTCACCAGTTATTGTATAATTCTTGCCCGCATACATTCCTATACCGCGNTTGAATTTATCAGAAGGTATGAANAATTCTGGCTCTCCCTCTTTTCTAACCGCACTTATCCTCCTCATTTCTTCCCTTAATTCTTGGAAATATAATTCTCTACTTGCCTCNTTCAAGTGTGCACGATCTGCTTCGACATCACTTTCTCTCTCATCATATCTCCCTTTTACTCCATAAACATACGCCCATTGAGCGCTTGTAGAGTCATCAGTACCGAAAAGATCTAGTCCAGTACTAATCCATTTATTGAGATATTTTTGTAATAATTCACAAGGTATTACGCCTTGTTTTACTATTCTTCTTAGTCCATTTGCTCCAGTTCCAAGATGGAATGATTCTTCTTTTAACATAGGCCCCATAGATGCTGCCAGAGGCTTAAAAGAAGAGGTNCTCAACATTTTTAGTTGATATTTGCCATCTCTATCAATAAAATGAGTAAANCAGAAAAAATCTAACCAATGATCAATTGGGGCGTTGAACGACCCTAAAATTCTAGTTCCATCTTGAGCATTTCTTTCGAGAAGTTTTGCAGCTTCTCTAACTCCTTGTTCTCCAAAATATGTGCACAATACATATGCCATTTGCCAACCATGCCTTTGTTCTTCGCACATTATTCTTAGTGCTGATTTCATATCATACTCTGTTGGGGCAGTGGCAAGCAAATGATTTTGCTGTTCCACACTAGCAAATTCTGTATCTCCTTGGACACTAATCATGCTGATTATAGCGTCTCTAATATTTTGCTGAGGTATTTGCATCCTTCTTTCCCATTTCGGCATACCTTCGAAATCACCAAATTCTATTTTTTCACCAGCAGTGTCCCAATCAAACTTGATATCAAATCTATAATCGCCCAACCACGAAGGGTCGAATCCTATTCTCGTTTGCCATTCGGTGAAGTCTTGGACCCATGCTTCAAAGTTGGGAGTATATTTCTCTACGATTTCTGTATCTGCCATAAAAATGCGGATACACAGATACTATATGAATAAATGTATGTCGAAATAAGAATATTGAAAAAAATTACTCGCCTTTGAATCTTGGAGTTCTTCTTTCCACATAAGATGCAATNCCTTCTTTGGCATCTTCAGATTGGAATAAATCTGACTGTAGTTCTCTTTCNAATGCTAAGTGATATTCCAATGGTATTTCGATGCCACTTTGAACACTGCGTTTGATGTTACCAATTGCTTTGGCGGCTGCTAATGGTAGTGTAAACTGGCCAGCATAATCAAGGACGTCTGTTCTGAAATCTTCTAAACCGACGCTGTCATAAATATCGTGAATGAGGTCCATGTCTCGTGCTTCTTCAAAGGAAAATTTTCGACCTGTTACCATTATTTCCATTGCCCTTGCCTTCCCAACTAGACGGGCAAGACGTGCTGTACCCCCAGTTCCTGCTAAAACTCCAAGAGAAACTTCGGGTAAACCGATTTGGAAATTACCTTTGTGTGCTATTCTGATATCTGCTGCCATAGCAATTTCTAAACCNCCTCCAACTGTATGCCCATTCAATGCAGCTATTACTAATTTGGGTGTTTGCTCTAGCCTAGATAGAGTTTCATTGGCATGAAGGCAGAAAAAATATTTGTATCTAGGTGACAGAGTATTAAGATAGTTTATACTTGCACCTGCTGAGAAGAATTTTTCACCATGGCCAGTCAAAAGTATAACTGAAACATTTCCATCAAAACGGGCGCTGAGAATAGCTTGATCTATATCTTCCCACATTTCCCTAGTATATGTATTNACAGAAGTTCGGCCATCAGAAAGAGGTTTACCGTCAGTGTCTGATATAAGTTCAATAATGGCTATTCCATTATCAGTCACTCCGTAGTTTACCAAATTATTAGGCATTGATTTAAGTTCGGGCCAAGAAGACATGTTGATGGCATAATGGCTGATTATTTCAATCAAACGGAAGTTGGTGAATAACATCTAAGTATCTGATTCTGTGAAAGAAGTATTTGCACCGGATTTTCTGACTTTATCCCATTGCTTACCTATTTCTACTGCTTCAATACTTGGTTCCCAATTATCTCTTTTCAATGCCTTTCTGAATGGCATCCTGTTTACAAATCGTCCATCATCTAATCTTTTGCGTCTTAACATACTTAACTTTGCAATGGGCCATAATAAATTACGAAATATACTTGGTGCATAAAGCCAGCGCATGAAAGCTAAACCATCTCCCTTACGTTTCTGATCCCACATCCAATATCTGGCTGCTAATTTGAATCCTCTGTCTCCAACTCTATTGAGTAAAAAGCGATTTATTGCGCTTGATTTTACCAAAGGGACGAGTCGTTTACGAATTTCAACTTCATAATTATATTCTCCGAGTATACTTTGAGCCGCTAAAGCGCCGCTTGTTATGGCATATCTCATTCCAAAACCCCACATGAAATCTTGTAAACCACCAGCTTCACCAACGTAATAACGTCCTTCATGTACATATTTCTCTGGCAATGAAAAATCCCCTTTACCGCCTACTCTCTTTATTGGCCTCCTATTTAATTCATAATTTTCTTCATACCAAGCTATAGTCTCATTGAGATATCGGCTACTTCGCTTTTGTTTGCGCCAAAGGCATGTGCAAATTAGTCCTACACCGTCAATAATAATTAGATATGAATAGGCACCAGGAGCTAATTTATCGTTAAGTTGTAAGGTAACATGATTAGGATGATCGGTATAAAATATCTCTCCGAAAGCAATTGCACTGGAGTCTTTTGGTCCTGCAGCAATTATATTACATTCTTGAGGGTTTTTTCGTGTATCATAATGTATTGTGGCGCCTGCTTCCAATGCAAGTTTTTTTAGACCTTGGTCTATACAATGTTCATCAGTTCCTCTTTCAACAACTCTAAATGCTATTCCATCAGTCTTGGGTTGGGTTATTACATCATCAGGATGGGCTAAATCAACAATGCTGAATGAATCTGATTTGAATGAATCTGGATCTATTCCCCAACTTCGCATCTCATCAAAAAAATCTGGAGAAGACGTCCAATTTTCTATCCCTTGGAAGTCTCCATCAAAACGTGCACCACTATCTTTTCTGACATCGTAAACGTGTACTTCTTTGCCTGCATTTGCAAGTACTATTGCTGCAGAGAGGCCAGATAAACCCGCACCTAAAATGTGTATAGGTTTGTCGGCCATATATTTCGGAGTATTACATATAATTTCAACATTGGGTTATTTCCGTTGTATTCAAGATGTATGGCCTTATCCAAGGTATATGTCTGAGGTCTTCATATCAGTTGAATCTGAAGAATTGAAGCCTGAACAGATACTTGAAAAAATCAATAAAGAAAATTGCGGTAGTATAGTTTCATTTACAGGAATTGTTAGAGGAGAAGAGGAAACGATAAAAATACAAGAGTTAATTTTTGACTCATGGGAAAAAAAACTACCAATAGTACTTAAAAAAATTGGAGAAGAATCTATAGAAAAATTTGGAGTGAGGTCTGTCTCAATAGCACATCGTATTGGATCTGTTAAACCGATGGAGCCGATTGTAAGTATCCATGTTTCTTCTGCCCATAGAAAAGAAGGTTTTTCGGCATGTAGTTGGCTTATTGATGAATTAAAAAGACAAGCCCCGCTTTGGAAAAAGGAAGTAAGGGAAGATGGAGTACATTGGAAACAAGGGCTGGGCTAATTCTTGTCGGCCAATATTTTAATTTAGTCGTAATTAGTCAAATAGTAAGATGTTAGTCGCGATACAAGAGTGATATCATGGATGCGATAGTAGANATAAGTAATAAACCTAAAATTAAAAGAAAGGCAGTTGCTACTGGGCTATTACTATTAAGTAAAAAATCTATAGATAAAATAAATGAAGGTAAAACAAAAAAGGGAGATATTTTAGANGCTTCTACGATAGCATCTNTACAAGCGATTAAAGAAACCTCAAGAATGATTCCGCATTGTCACAATATTCCNATAGAAGGTTCCAAAGTAGACTGGGNGATTGAAGAAAAAGGATTGAGATGTACTGTTTCAGTAGTTGCTAACTGGAATACAGGAGTAGAAATGGAGGCTTTGTGCGGCGTAAGTAATGGTTTATTATGTGCCTTAGATATGCTGAAATCTATAGAGAAAGATTCTGAAGGGCAATATCCTAAAACTGAGATAACTGATATAAGAGTACTTAAAAAAATTAAATATTGACCACATAATTGAATTCCTATATGCTTTGCGATGTACATGNCAACCAACAGTTTAGAGAGATATTTTCTAGATGCTACAGAATCTGCAGCGATAGCAGCCGCATCATGGATAGGATTAGGAGACGGNAAAGCTGCAGATGGTGCAGCNGTTGAGGCTATGAGAAATGTATTTGATAATGTCCCTTTTGATGGAAGNGTAGCGATAGGCGAGGGTGAGCGTGATGATGCCCCAATGCTTTGGATAGGTGAGCCTTTGGGTTCAATGCAGGGAGATTTNGGNGCTTTAAAGNTAGATATAGCTGTAGATCCATTAGAATGTACGAACCATGTAGCTTCGGATTTACCTAATGCCATGGCCGTATTAGCGGCAGCTCCAAGGGGCTCTTTGTTACATGCACCTGATTGTTATATGGATAAGATTTCAGGGCCTAAGGAATTAAATGGTGAAATTAGTTTAGATGCAGGAGTTGCATATAATGTTGAAGCTGCTTGTACAGCATTAGATAAAAAATCNAATGAGTTGAAAGTAGTAGTAATGGATAGACCGAGNCATAAGGANTTGATTAGTGAATTAAATGANTATAATGTCAATATCATAAAAATTGGAGATGGAGATATTTCAGCAGCATTGGATGCNGCTGATTCTAAATCAAGTATTGATATGTTGATGGGCATAGGTGCAGCCCCNGAGGGAGTAATAACCGCTACCGCATTGAGAGGATTNGATGCACCATTTGAAGGAAGATTAATTTTCAAGAATCATGGACATAGAGAAAGAGCTGAAAAAATGATAGAGGGCGATATTGAGAGATTATGGACAAGAGATGAGTTATGTTCTTCTGATGACTCTATATTTATTGGGACAGGAGTGTGTAACGGCAGAACGAAGGGCGTAGATATGTCAAATAAAGGAGTTGTCAAGGTGTATTCAGAAATAATTGATGTAAGCAACAAGGAGCACAAATTCGTTACTTCAGAAAGAATAATTTGAAGAAATGAACGATGGTTTCATTTTCTTTATCGTTCTCGGAGGANCAGAGATTACCATGGATACAAACAGTCTAGAAAAAATAGCAAAGGATTTGGTTGCACCNGGAAAGGGNGTTTTAGCGGCAGATGAAAGTAATGGAACTATGTCAAAACGTTTGGAAGCCGTTGGCATAGAACCTTCAGAAGAAAATAGAAGNAAATATAGAGTTAATTTATTTTCATCAGAGAATTATGAAAAGGCAATAAGTGGAGTCATTTTGTATGATGAAACAATAAGGCAAAAGATGGATGATGGCACCCATATACCGCAATCAATGATAAATAGAGGGATTTATCCTGGCATCAAAGTTGATACAGGTACAACCGATTTTGAAGGTCATGAGGGAGAAAGGATCACAGAGGGTTTGGATGGCCTAAAAGAAAGATGTCAAGAATATTTTGAAATGGGTGCAAGATTTGCAAAATGGAGGGCCGTTATTTCTATAGATAATGAGAAGCCGAGTGACTCTTGCATAAATGAAAATGCCCAGTCACTGGCAAAATATGCAAGAATTTGTCAAGAATGTGGCTTAGTTCCGATTATTGAGCCTGAAGTTCTAATGGATGGAACGCATAGTGCCGAAAGGTGTTTAGAAGTGACGGCAAAGGTATTAGCAACAACATTTGCTGAGTGTGAGAAAAATGAAGTATATTTGCCAGGAGTTTTACTGAAACCTAATATGATAATTTCAGGAAATATGAATGATGATNAGATTAGTAGAAAGCAAGTTGCTGAGATGACAGTCAAGTGTTTGAGTGAAAATGTTCCCAGTGAAGTGCCAGGCATAGTTTTCTTATCAGGCGGACAAAGTGATGAAGATGCAACGGCTCATCTGAATATCATGAACAGAATGGATAAAAAACATCCATGGGAATTATCTTATTCATATGGTAGAGCTTTACAGGCATCTGCATTGAAGCAATGGGCAAGAGGATCTCCAGAATCAAGTCAATTGGAGTTCCTCAAAAGGGCAGAGATGAATCATAAGGCTAGATATGGTGAATGGGATATTGAATTAGAAAATTAATTATCTTGATTAATTTTCACCATCTAATGTACCGGGCCTAAGTTGCCAGACACATATCTCGTACCTTCCAGATAATGCGCCTCCTCTTTTTGTGGTTGAAATTTTCAATATGTCTTTATCTTTTGATAGGACATTGCCTAATTGTTGAGGAGTAGTACCATGCCTCATAGTTGAATTAACATGTTCCAATATTTCTGTAGTATTTGCTTCGCCTTTTAAATCTAAAAATTTCTTTATTTTTTGTCTTAATCTTGTAGTTCTCATATCTGTTACCTCTTTTCTATTTTATTGATCTCTCATGGTATTTTACCCATTCTTCTGTTGCCCATTCTGAAAGTGGAAATTTTTTATCAATCACTCCACCTTTTCTAACAACTCCAATCCTAACAATAGAGTCGTCAGATTCCAAAAGTTCTGCTACATCATAATTGGACAAAACATTTTTTTTATTTAGCCAAGAATATATTTCAGCAGTATTTCTAGGTTTTTTTGTCAAGTATTTTTTAATAGAAATTCGTAAATTATTAACGTTCATATCTACCAACCAAGTACTCTCACACTCCGCATTAACGAAGCATGTTTAAGAGGAGAGCGGGGGGTAATATAATGGTTATGTATGTTAATACCATATTTGGTTACATATTGTTTCTTTAATTAATGCAATTATTACAAATAAATCAAATGTGCACAGATATAGATATGTTTTCCACAAGAAATATGTAACTAAATGTAATTACTAAAGATAATTTTATACATATAATCTAATTAGATTAATTTAGAGGAGTACATTAGTGTCGTTTGATTTCAAAAAATCGGTAAATAAGGGTGTAGAAATTACACCTAAAAAAATAAGAAGCAAGTATAGACTTAGGTTGATGAATAGACTAGCCGAGAATCAAGAAACTGTAAGTGAATTAGCTAAATCGGTTGGCCTAAGAATGCCTCATGCATCAGCAGAAATCAAGAGAATGAGGGATGAAAAATTAGTTTCTAGTGATCTAGAAATAGGGAGCAGGGGTGCGAAAATAAGACTTACTGAAGAGGGAATTAAAGTTTTACAGATGGATGAATGGTATAAGGCAGAAGAAGCTTTGCCAATACCTAAAGAGAATGAAAAAAGTTGTGTACTTTATAGAGAAGGAACGGACATACTTTTTGCTTTCTTAAGGCGACCTGAAGAATCGTTAATATTAGTTCCAGATAGGTTACCAAATTCCAAAGGAAATGAGGGGGTGTCATGGAATTGGGCTAAATTAAATAATTCAGATTTGAGATGGTTTAATTTGAATGAAAAAACTATCAGNATGGATGAGCCAAAAATACTNGATCCTCNAAATATTGAATCATATGGAGNTAATANTCAAATTATTGGGATTGCNAGAGGNAAATTAATNCAGNGAGAAAATNTTGTATCTATATCAACNGGAGAATGGTTTGGACAGCCTGAATTTAAATCTAATTCNCTATTGCCAGAAANTANTTATCATAGAGGNCTTTGGTCTCTTGGTTCATGCCACCAACTTTATCCGATTATTAGACCTAAAGACGCAGTAATAGCAATAATGGAAGATAACTTATACAAATCTATGTTGCTAAGAATAGCCAAAAGAAATGCATTATTAATCGGTGATTTGAGAGGAGTTGCCTCTGTAGAAAGTGTTTATCCTTTGGATGTATTAGATTATTGGATTGAAATTGCTCATCCGAGAATTTCGGATCAAGAAAAGAAGAAGCGATTGACTGCTTTGAAAGAAAAAATTTCTACAAAAAAAAGAATAAAAACTTCAGACTCTACATGGAGGAAATTTAGAAAGGATTGGAATGATGTAAAATTT
>NHGE01000005.1 GCA_002172375.1 Euryarchaeota archaeon TMED129
AGACATAGTCATACTTGTGTAGATATAATTCAAGGAATTGGTTCGGCAATAAATTTCCGTAAAGTTATTGAACAACTTCAAAACACTCCAAATGTGAATAAAATTTCATTTATCTCTGCACCAATGAGAGAAGAAGGTTGTTGCTAATAATTATTTTTCAATTATCATTAGTCTGATTTAACCAATCTAAGCAATATTCATGCGTGCATGAAGGTGGATTGAAAAGTAGTTTATCATCATAATCAATGATATCAATTAAAAGATTAGAATTCTGTCCTTCAGAAATATCAACAATCGTACTAGTTGAAGCCGGTAGATAATCTTCGCCAGTACTAGATAGTGATAAACGAATGAAATGTCCAGCATCTATTTGAACATCCATTGCAAAAAACTCCATTTTTGCATTGATAGTATCGAATAATGGCAACCATGTCTGCTCTTGATTTCCGCCTTCATGATATCTTAGATCCATAATTGAGTGACCGATATGGATACAATAACCTGCTTCATCACAGTCTTCTAGTAATGCGTAAATTTGGCCNCCAACAGTNGCTGTTGANACATCTACATGTAATCTTGGNAGNCCNGATATCCATATATCTTCAGATAAATGGTTCACTTTCATAAACTGGTCCTATGTTTCCATTTGGCANTATTGTNGTAGTNCCTCCAANATTNATCATTNTTCCTCCCAAATCCAACGCCATAGTTTCCATATTTTCCGGAGGATATCTATCTTCTATTCTCCACTGGCCTTGGTTNGATTGAATCTCTACAAATAGNCCAGGCTTATCNCCCACTCCTTTTAGATACCAGTCAAACCANTCTAGTAAATCTTGCATCCAATCAAATCTAACCATCTCTGGATAAGCTTCTCTTCCCCGGCCTTCTCCTGATCGATCAAAATGATAATCTGGTCTATCAGGGTAATCATGATCCCACTGTCCAAAAAGTCCCTTAGATTCTATNCCTGCATCAATAAGTTGATTNATTACTGGAATAGCCATATGAGGGTCAACATTCCAATCNTGCATNCCTTGNATNANGTATACNGATCCTTGNTAGTTTTGNAGAACTCTNTCGAGNAAGTATCTTTCTTCCCAGTATGTCCCAGCAACCTCACTTCCCCACATATATGCCGCTACTCCGGTTCCAGGTCCAATGATATAATCGGGACATAAATTTCCTACATCTTCTTCATCACCATCTAAACCATATGAACCATAGACTCCATTGTGCATTATTGGCGCTCTTGCTTCACTGCTACCATTTTTCCACATCAATTCCATTACTCCAATAAGGCCTGAAATAGGAACTATAGTTTTCAGATATTCATTCCCAAATGTAGCTGCTTGCCATGGAGTAGAACCATCATATGATTTACCAATCATTGAAACTCCTCCATTACTCCAATTCTGAGTTCCTAGCCAAGTTACTGCAGCNTCTACTCCAAGTTGTTCTGCATTACCCATCAAATCCATACAATGATTCGAACGCCCTGTNCCCATCACTGAGACCTGAGCAAATGCATATCCATGAGGTAAAATTTGATCGATAATCATCTGNCCCAACCATGTTCCTGGAACTTCTATCGATGGTGTTTCAACACTTACCTCATCGAAATAAGGGCCAAATTCTGCTATTACGGGAACTTTTACTCCNTCCTCAACATCTGGAAGCCATATGGCTANGCTTACTATNCCATTAGGNGCCGATCCTCCTTCACTCAAAGGAAGATCAAACTCAACAAAGTGATGAACTGAATTCCATTCGTTATCAGTTTCCAAGATACTATATTCTCCATTCTCCATCACAAAGCTATAACTCTGATCAGTTAAATATGGCCATTCGGATCTTTCCCATACTGGAACTCTTTCGTATATGCCTAAATCNTTTTTTATCTCATCTACTACGTCATCAACAATCCATGTTTGTAAAGAAACTAATAACATTATTAATGAAATGAATATGGCANTTGTAAGTAATTTAATTTTGGATTTTCTTTTCATTTTTTTCCTTTCAAAAGAGGAAAATACTTCTTCGGCAATAAGGACTCCCTCTATCATAACCCAAACCCATTGAGTTTTATTATTCAGACTTATGTNTTTATGTTCNTNANATACAATAAAATATATCATGAAATTAAATTATATAATTTGAGTAATTAATAAAAAACTATTGGACAATTATTAGTTTTAATTAAATAGATATGAATATTGCTAATNATNAGTGGTATTACAATGGAAGATGGAAATGATGTAAGAAGAGTCCCTGTGACAGTATTGACTGGCTTTTTAGGTTCTGGAAAAACTACGCTGTTGAATCATATTCTNTCAAGTACNGAGCATAAAATGAAATTCGCTATAATTGAGAATGAATTTGGAGATATTGGCATAGATGAAAATATTCTGGTCGAAACCTCTGAAGAAAGTATCATTGAGGTAATGAATGGATGTATATGTTGTACTGTAAGGGGAGATCTTACTGAGTTACTAGATAAAATGTATGATAGAATTAAAGATTTTGACGGAGTTTTGATTGAAACAACAGGTTTAGCTGACCCNGCTCCTGTAGCGCAAACATTCTTTGTTGATGAAAGAGTAGTCGATCGTTACAAGTTGGATGGCATCATAACAGTAGTTGATGCTAAACATGTTACTCAACATTTAGAGGAAGAAAAGCCTGAAGATGTCGAAAATGAGGCTGTAGAACAGCTTGCATTTGCTGATAGAATTATCTTGAATAAGATAGACCTAGTTTCAGAAGAAGAACTTAAGGAAGTTGAGAATAAAATTAANTCAATAAATGGTTTTGCACCAATCTACCACACTCAAAATAGTTTAATTGAACCAAATAACTTGATTAATATTGGGGCTTTTGATTTAGAAAGAACTTTAGAAATGGATCCTGAATTCCTTGATACCGATGCAGAACACGAACATGATCAAAATGTTACATCTACAAGCTCAAAGTTNGAAGGTGAATTGAATGTCAATAAATTGTCAAATTATATCGGACATCTTATGGAGACTAAAGCAGAAGATCTGTTTCGNTATAAGGGAGTTCTAGCGGTNAAAGGTACAGATAAGAAATTCGTATTCCAAGGCGTTCATATGCTCTTTGGAGGAAACTTTAGTGAAGAAATAGGCCTTTGGAAAGAAGGAGAAAAGCGTGAATGCCGCTTTGTATTTATTGGACGCAATCTTGATCATGAAGCTCTGCAGGCTGGTTTCATGGAGTGTAAAGCGGAAGAATTACGCTTCAANGTCGGAGATACAGTTTATGCAAATGTTGGAGAATTCNAAGAAGGNAAGATTCTGAAATGTTGGGATGATGGAAATCCATACCGAGTTGAAATTCAAAATGAAGAAAAAGCCAATGTATGGGTTCCCATTGATGATGATATTTATGTACGTGAAAAAATTTGATTGATAAAACCAAAGAACATACATTAGGATTTGATTAAANTGTCAGCCACAGTTGTTGTNTGTGACAGTTGTTGTTGTGGTAATGCCAAAAAAGGACANAATATCGTGCCCATTGATTTTTTGAATAAATCTTGGGAAAAATACAAACTTGGCAATGAAGTAAATCTAAGAATATCTACATGCCTTGGACCATGTAATATGCATAATGTTTCATTATTAAAAACTGAAAATGAAAATATTTGGCTTGGTAATCTAGGTACAGAAGAACATTATGAATCAATTATTGAATGGGCAATTCAAACTTCCCGNAANGACCAGAATGTCGAACTANCACCAATCTTACNANCAAAAGTATTTGATTATGATGNAGATACTGATGNCATAATTAGTTGATTTTAATTATACCATTAAAGCAGTCATCTACATAGGAGAAATACAACTCTTCAATAACTCTCGATTTTCNATTCTAAATATGGCAATTGAAGTTGTATGGTTCAANCGTGATCTGAGGTCACGTGATCATCTTCCTCTACTTAGTGCCGCACTTTCTGGAAATGATGTTTTATGTTTATTCGTTTTAGAAACCGAAAGATTNGATCAACCAGATATTGATCCAATACANATTGAATGGGAATTAGATTGTGCAATTGATTTATCCAAAAATCTTGAGAACTCTGGGGCAAGTTTACATTTTAAAATTGGAAATATTATTGATATTTTAAATGAAATTAATGATAAATATGAAATTACAAGATTATTATCACATGAAGAGACCGGTAATTCTTGGTCATACGAAAGAGATAAAAATGTCAAAAAATGGTGTAATTCTTTGAAAATAGAATGGCATGAATATCCAAATAATGGAGTCATAAGGAACTTAAAAAATAGAGATTTCTGGACAAGAGAAAGAAATTTGAGAATGCGTATNNCATTATCAGAGTCACCGATTTTTATTAATAATATCAATTATAATGGTAAGATTCCAACAATGGATGATATCGGACTTAATGTTAAGAAACTAGAAAATCGACCTATTCCTGGTGAAAATGCTGCATTCGAAAAACTACATTTTTTCCTAAATAAATCCGGAGAGAGATATNGTACATCTATCTCCAGNCCTACTCTTTCAACAAAACATGGTTCTGGATTATCTCCATATTTTACTGCAGGAGTATTGTCCATGAGGAGGGTAGTTCATGAGACGTCTTCTAGNATAGAATATATCAGAAAAAATAAATCTCAGATAAAAAATCCTAGTGTTTGGATAAAAAGTCTAAGCTCATTTAGGAAGCGTTTAGCATGGAGATGCCATTTTATTCAAAAATTAGAAACAGAACCTAATCTCGATGTAGTGGCACAGAATCCCGTAATTGAAAAAAATATGATGAGAATTTTAGACATAAATAAATTCAACCACTGGAAAAATGGTACAACTGGTTGGCCTTTTTTGGATGCATGTATGAGGCAATTGGATGCTACTGGATGGATAAATTTCAGGATGAGGGCGATGATTATGTCTGCAGCCTCCTATAATCTCTGGCTTCCTTGGAAAGAGACNGGTAATTTTCTAGCAACTCAATTTTTAGATTATGAGCCAGGAATACATTGGACTCAAGTGGGGATGCAGTCCGGCACTACNGGAATAAATACTATCAGAGCATATTCCATGACAAAACAAGGTAAAGATCATGATAAAAATGGAGATTATATTAGGAAATGGATTCCTGAATTNTCTATGGTTCCTACAGATTATATTCACGAACCTTGGTNAATGNCTAAAGAATTACAAGAGAATATCATGTGCAGGATAGGTGTAGAATATCCATTGCCTNTNATAAATGAGGTAGAAAGTAGAAAAGAAGGCATAAAANGNAGTTATTCTGCTAGATCAGGAGAAGATGCTCGCAGAATTAGTAAAAGAGTTTTGCAGGTTCATGGAAGTAGGAAAAGACCAAGAAAAAAAGAATCTACAATACAGAAAAAACTATTCTAGTAGCCAATATGGAATTATATCAAGAAAACCAAGGATGCTTCCCAAAATGATTCTTAGGTACTGATGAACCATTTTCTGAATANTACAAGAAACCTAATAGAACAGAATTGAGATATTTTTCAAGCCTAGGTTTAACCCAAAAGGNATGGAGTATTTTTCTNAATGGTCTNGGAAATTTCGAAAGAATATAGGGATATACTGTAATCTTCAATAGAGTTTTATTTCTAGATATNGTACTTATTTCCCATTTTACAAATGATTGAGGTCCATTTTCTTCTCCTATGTTTAAAGTGAATCCTTGTTTTTCTTCCCATGTATCNAATTTCCTGATATAGTTTCTACCGTTTAAGTAGACAAGACGGTCAGAATGTNCATCGCCATTCCAGGAAATTATTTCATTTGAAAGGCAATATGGATGAGCATAATTGAGATTACCCGGCGTACTAATCAATTCCCATAGTTCTACGGCATTCAAATCAAATTCAACAAACTGTGAAACGGGCAGGTTTTCATTCATAATTTCGAATCAGATGGCGTAAGCAAATGAATATAAAATATATTTATTCTTCATCATCAGAAAATATCTGAGAAATCCACGATTCTGGTATCCAAGACCAAGGTCTAGCCAACGATATCAATCCTATAAAAAATAGATATATGCTCATTTTGCCACTAAAAAGTGCGGCTAACCATGTCCTTTCACAGAAACTATCACATGTTCCTCCAGAAAAACCCAGTCCCGGTCCAAGAGAAGAAAGAATAGAAATAAATCCAAAAACAATCATCAAAAGGATAGCAAAGCCACTAAGTGCTATAGAACTAAAGCCCACAATTCTAGCTTTATCACCATCATTTTGATCTATACTTTTATNCTCAGGTTTTTCTATTNCCCACCAATTAACTTCTTTTGACTTTTCATTNTTTCTTACTTCTGCCCTTTCAGGACTTTTACCCAGTGAATACGCAAATACGATCAATGTTACAAAGAAAAGAACAACAGAGCANAATTGAAAAATTATTGATGTAATCGCTAGAGTTGCTGTAGTTTCTTGGGAGCCATCACGGAAAATTATGTAATTCCCAATTCTATTCATTATTATTGTTAAAATAAGAAGTATTGCCGGGGGGACGAATCTTTTATATCTCACATTTATTGTAGTTATTGATGACTAATAAATAATTTCCCTGCATATATTTTATAATTGCTAAAACAAAAGTTTAGGGCATCCTAAATTTTATCTATATCATGCCTTCCGACACAGCATGGACGAAGTAAGTGCGGCCGATTGGATCACAAAAAATAAAGCAATAGGAATGGTAAGTATAATAATACTGACAGCGGCTTTGTATATTGCTTTTGATGTAGATTACGAAGGTTGTGAAGATAGGGATAATTGCTTAGTAATAGCCTTTGAAGTTCAGGATACTTACTTAATATGGAATAAAAATCCACAACATTTGGCAGATAAGATGGAATCTCTCACAGGAATGGATGTTGAAATATATCCTGTTACCGATTCTATAGCCGCCATCGAAGCTGTAGATAAAGGAAATGCAGATCTCGCCTTTATGGATGGAGCTTCTGCGTGGCTTGCATGGGAGATATATGATCTTGAAGTTCTTGCGGCTGAACAAAAGTCAGATGGGCGAATTTATTACAATGCTACAGCATGGGTAAGGGCAGATTCTGATATGGCTTTAGCATATTTGGATGATGATGATACTACAGATCCCTTCGAACTAATGAGGGGCAAAAAATCTTGTCACACAGGATGGTTGAAGAGTGCTGGTATGCTTATTCCTATGGGTTATCTAATTGCCAATGGCTATGCTGAAGTTATCGGTGATGAAAATGAAATTGAGTCTTTAAGGGATACAGTGACAACTTTCTTCTCTGAAGATTCAAGTATACCAGAAGGAGGGACGCCTTATTCATCATACAATGGAGCACTAAGGTGTCTTTCTGATGGTACCGGAGATGTAACTCTAGCCAAAGACTCAGTTGTTGATTCCTATTGTACAGGAGAAGATGCATATGATTGGTGTTTAGATGTTGATGAATATGTCATGCTCCCTCCTTTTGGACAAGCTCCTAGCCACCCAGCTTTGTATAATCCAGATACAATGGATGAAGAAACAGTGATTACAGTTCAGAATGCTTTAGTTAGCCTTAATGATGATTCAGAAGGAAAAGAAATACTGAATGATTTGCTGAATACTGATGGAATGGTAATTACGAACTCTACCACTCATCTTGGAACTTATGGTGCTGCAGTTTCAAATGTTCCAGGGATTCAAGCCTACCTAAGTTGAGGATTTTAGATGTCTAAATTCGCACTTGTTTCAGTTTTACTTTTTTGTTCAGGCTTGACGGGATGCTTAGGATCTGATGAGGGTTTTGAATGGCCATCTCCAACAGAACAAGACTGTACACTTGTAGAAGAATTTAATCTCGAGTGTGAGACATATATACCAGGTAGGGAAACTCCACATTATTCCCTTTCTAATCCAGANAATGGTGATTTATGGATAATTTATCTAAGNGGATTCATAAGGTCATGGGATGGAACTTCACTAAGTGAAGTTGTGGATTTGAGTTCACTTGTTAGCCGATGCCACATGGAACAAGGACTCTTGGGATTCGCCTTTGATGATGATTTTACAAATTCAAACCTAATACTAATATCTTATATCGAAAATGGACCTTGTGAGGGNGATAATGAATCTGATTTAATTTTAGCNTCTTTACAAGTTGGAGATNATGGTTTGATAGATAAATCTACAATAACAACATTACGTATTATTGATCAACCATATCGTAATCACAATGGAGGGCAACTGTTAAGCATAGGTAATAATCAATATTTACTAGGTTTGGGGGATGGTGGAAGTGGTAGTGATCCTGATGGACATGGGCAAAATAAGAATAACTCTCTAGGTACAATAAACTTGTTTTCATTTTTAGATAATGAGATTAAACCTGTATTGGAAAGTTCTAACCAAGATCCTTATGTTTTGCATTATGGATTGAGAAATCCATGGAGATTTTCCCTTGGTGTTGATAATATGCTATGGATTAGTGATGTAGGTCAGAATTGTTGGGAAGAAGTGAATTTAGTCCCACTAAATGAAACTAAAAATTTAGGTTGGTCTTCAAAAGAAGCATTTCAAGATTTTGATAAGAATTCCAATTGTGAATCAGATGAAACTTATCAAGATGATAACTTAACTTATCCAGTGACGCACTATGGGCACCAAGATGGTAAGTGTTCAATTACGGGAGGTTACTGGATGGATTGGGGTCCTGAATCGCTCCGAGACGGGTATCTGTATGGTGATTTTTGTTCTGGGATGATATGGTTATTAAAAGAAGAAAATGGAAACTGGGAAGAAAATTACATAGGTTCTTCCGGAGGTATGATCGTAGGTTTCGGCAAGGGAATTAACGAAGAAATTCTCATATTTTTGTGGACAGGAGATATTCTTGCTATAGAGTAAGATTATTATTTTACCTCGGAAATCCTATTACCAATCCAGTCTAATATTTCTTCTTTCAAATCCTCTCTTCGTAACGCATGATCTATTTGTGATTTAAGCCAGTTTATTGGATCTCCACTGTCGTATAATTCGAATTCATTCATATTTACTCCTCCAAAACCCTCATTTCTAATTAGGTGTTCAAATAAAGCAATTGATTGTAGTTCTCCATATTCCGCACTAGAATACAATTTTAGTAATTCTCCTGTATTTTCAGGTAATAGATATCTCCCACAAAGTATAAAGTTGCTCGGGGCATCGATAATTTTTGGCTTTTCCATTATTCTTTTAATCAAACCATTCTCTAATTCTACAATGCCATATTTATGGACTTCTTCATCTGGAACTTCTAAGATTCCCGTACAAGGAATTCCATTATTATGGAAATAATCTACTAATTTCTTACAACTGTTAGATGCAAATTTTGGACCAGATTTATGAGCTCCTATGTGATTCTCTATTAGTAAATTATCTCCCAATAATACTAAAAAAGGACCTTTAATAAAATTAGTAACTAGTGATATTGCGTCCCCTACTCCTCCTGGGATGGTCTGTTCGTGGAAGAACAACTCTACCTTTTCAGGTACGGGATCTAATGATATTCTTGGTAAATCAGGTCTAACTTCACTTATCCAGTCAATACTTTCAGTGAGTTTTTTCGATAGGATTTCTTTTTTTTCCGGCGAGACTACTATGTGAATCCTTTTTACGCCCGCTTTACAAGCTTCCCAAATTAAATGATTTATTATTGGAGTGTCTATAAGTGGCATTATTTCCTTAGGAGAATACATGCTTCCAGGTAGCATCCTAGTTCCTCGCCCTCCAGCAAGGATGACTGCATCGGCCACTTCTCCCATATGTCGCCAACAAGGCCCATAGGTCTTCAATCAAACGGCAAACAGTGGTTTCTATGTAGTAGAATGAAAAACCCTCT
>NHGE01000034.1 GCA_002172375.1 Euryarchaeota archaeon TMED129
CCTCCGCCTCCTCCTGGTCTAACTCCGCCTCCTCCGCCTCCTCCTGGTCTAACTCCGCCTCCCCCGCCTCCTCCTGGTCTAACTCCGCCTCCTCCGCCTCCGCCTGGTCTAACTCCGCCTCCTCTGCCATCGTTATCCGACTTAGATGATGAAGAACCCAATACAAAGGAAAAATTACCATTAAGTGATTTAGAACCAATAGAAACAGAATCCGATGATGTTATTACATCTGATTCAGAAACTAATTTTGACTCTAATGCTCAACTATCTTCTACATTCTCCCAATTATTGGAAAACAATGAAGAAGATGCCGATGAAGAGAAAAATTTAGATGTCACTAGTACAAAATCTCCAGATTCTTTAAAATCATTAGCTGACTCATTATCGATTTTTTCTGAAGAAGAGTCGCAAGAAACAGAAAATACTGCAGAATCTTCTGACTCAGAATTAGAATCAACTACGGACTCGTTCTCTATAATGTATGGTTCCGAGGATCAACAATTTTCAGCTGGAGAGGAGCCTAAATTCTCTATTTTAAGGCCTTCAATAGAAGTTGACTCAATTTCGGGCGATAAATTACATGCAATCCTTAAAGAATCTGAAGAATCCTCTTTAAATCCAAATGGAACAGTAAGAAACCAAAGTATCAAAGGAGAATTAATACTTAGAAATGCTAGTAAAAAACATCGTGCATGGGATATTGAGATACAATTGAAGAATACAGATTCTACTGATTTTGGCGAAGCAATTATACCAATAAGAGAGCTTGATGCGACTGAAGAAAAAATCATCAAATATTCCGCCCAAGGTCCAAGAATGATTGTAATGACAGAATCAATAGACACAGATTCTGAAAGAAATGAAGAATCAAGTTTATCACTTGTTTATTTAGATAATCCTCAAGATATCCTAATATCTATTGAGTTAGAGAATATATCTTCTGTGCCATTAAATGACGTACAAGTTACAAGGACTATGCCAGAATCTTTTGCTCACGCGGAAGATGCAGAATATGTAATAGAAGATGAAATGTTAGTTTGGAATATAGGGCGCCTAAATCCAGGTGAAAAAAGACCATTATCTCTTTCAGTTTCTGCAAATATATCTTCTGTTGACAAAATATCTGCTGGTATTTCTACAGCAACATATTCTGCTGATGCTACAATTTCTAGATCCAAATTTGAGAAAGTAACAAGTTCAGGTAGACAATTCTCTTATGTTAACGCTAAAGAACAAGATAGGCCAGGAGTTTGGGATTGTAAATGTGTTTTTGAGAATAAATCTTCGTTTGTAGTTGCCCTTTCAGGGGCAACAGTCCGTTTGATAGGAAGAGATGAGCCTATACTCGATGTTTCAGATATAAGGCAAGACATACCTCCAGAAGGAAGATGGGATTCTATGATAAAAAGAGTCGAATCAGAAGAGCAACCTAGTTTTACTCAAGAAGTTAGGTATTCAATACTCCCAAGAATTTCCGTCAAATCTAAAGGTAAAGTTTCATTAAAGGAACAAAAATTAACTATACTCGATGCTATTGTAAACAAAAGGTATGATAAATCTAGGATTAAGTCCTATGTCTCTTCTGACGTCGAAGCAGTAATAACTATTGAAAATACAGGTTCTGCAATTATGAATGTTGTGAGGATACTTGACGATATACCAGGAATCTTCAATCCACCATCTCACGGTCAAATATCTATAGAAATAGAAGGTCTTGAATTGAAACCAGAACAGTATCAAGTTGAAATCATAAATGGCATTCAAATTGAAGAGAAACTTGTTTCTCCAGATTCCAATGGACATGGNCTTCGTGCAACTATCGGAACTTCAGCACCTCTGGGNCTTAGGCCAGGTAAAACAATGATAATTCGATATCCTTTACATGCNCCCGATCCTTCTCCTCAAAATAAGCTACTTTCAGCACCTNTAAAGGCTTATTTTAGTTCAGAACGNTTTGGGCCTGTTGCAGAAAGAATGGTAAAGAAACCACCTCAAATAAGAGTTGTTCATCGTAGAAGAAATATAAGTACAGGAAAAGAAGTATTCCCTGGTGGTGGACTTGGGAAATATGAGATAATGTTGATGTTTGATAATAATTCAGATAGTGCATTAGAAGATTTGGCTTTACATGATGTAGTTCCCGGTACTTTCTCAATTGAAAATTCTAGTGTACGCTCATCTCTAAGTGGCGAAAGAGAAGCATCTACTACAAAAGAATCCGCAAGAGAAGGTACGCATGTTACATGGGCAATCGGTAGGATAGAAAAAGATGAAAGAATCGAAGTAGTTTATGTAATTCAAGGAGATCCAGAGTCAGAATACAAGATGTCTGATGTTCAAGACTTTCACGGAGCAACATTTGGAGATGAAGTTGATGAAGATCCAAATCTACCTGAATGGGTTGAAGAATCAANCTCTACTANGTCAATAAGTGCCAATAATGATGTTATACTTTATCCTGAATCANAGGAATTTGAAGAAGGNCCTNCAGAAGAACCTGTAGAGGAAACTAAGGAAGAAGAAACTANAGAAGAACCTGTAGAGNAAGCTGTTGAGAAAAATAAAGTTGAAGGTAGTGATGATNNCANAGATTCTATCCAAGAGTGNCCTACTTGCGGTTCTGAAAATCCTATCGGTTCTTCACAATGCATTTTATGCGGCTTTTCTTTTGTTAAGTAATGCCTTTTTCTGACATTTAAACCGAAGTATTCATTCTAGATTGTTACGGCCGTATATTCATGGTTACCGCGGAGCCAAGTGGGGATGCTCAAACCGAAGCTATGTCAGCTATGCTTTTCCCTATGCTTTTTTTGATTGGAATGATGGTTCTTTTGATGTTTTTTCCTGGCTTCAGAGACGCATTATCAGATGGCGCAGGAACTGTAATAGAGCCCATAATACCATTCCATAACCAATATTTCATTCCAACGGTATTCTTCTTAGGATCTTCCATAATGATTGTTAATACAATTATAAGATCATTTTTCTTAGATCCAATTAGGCAAGCACATTATTCTCATAGATCTAGACAAATAGGTCAAAAAACAAGAGAAGCTAGAATGGCTAGGGATATGGCTACTACAGAAAAAATGCAGAAATTACAAATGCAAATGATGCCTGAACAAATGGCTATGCAAGCAGCAATGATGAAACCGATGATGTTTACAATGATTTTCATTATTGCTATTTTTAGTTGGATGGCAACATCTACTGAAAGTTTTAGAGTTGATTATGTAAGCACGCCCTGGTCAGCAACATGGAATTTTGAAAATAAAGTATTTTGGATATTCCCTGCATGGATTGCAACTTACATATCTATGAGTGCACCATTGGGAAGGATAGTAGATAGACATATCAAACTAGTCAGATATAAGTCCCATCCATTAGTAATGGCCGGTGAATCAATACCTGAACCTCTATTGTATTTATTGGAAGAAAACCGTACAAATAAGAATAATAGTCCTCGGAATCAACGTACTCAGAGAAAACGTGCAGGCCCTAGGAAAACCGGTAATTCTAGTAATTCTAATAATTCTAGAAGATCGTCAGGAAATTTACATGTCGCACCTCCAAAAGACGGAACTACTTGTAAGTCATGCAGTTCAGACATGGTCTACAGGACATCAAGTGGTAAGTTACGCTGTGAAATGTGTCGCTATGAATGGAGATGATATCTTTGCTCAAAGTAACTATTAGTGGCCCTCCAGGTAGTGGAACTTCAACTCTTGTTTCAAGATTATCTAAAGAAAGGAATTGGAATTATATTAACGGTGGTGAGATATTTAGATCTGCCGCAATTGAAAGAAATATTAGTATAGAAGAATTTAGTGCTTTATGTAAGAATAATTTAGATGCCGATAGATCTTTAGATAATAAGCTAAAACAAATTATGACTTCTCCAAAATCTCCAGAAATTGTTGAGAGTAGATTATGTGGATGGTGGGCTGAAGAATTAAAATTAGACTGTATTAAAATTTGGATTTCCGTGTCTGATAATGAAAGAGCAAAAAGAATCCAAAATAGAGAAGGAGGAGAATTTAATGTTTGCCTAGAAAAATCTAGAAACCGTCAAAAGGACGATATGGATAGATATAAGGCTCTTTATAATATTAATTTAGATGACTTATCTCCATATGACCTTATAGTAGAGGCAGATGACAAGAATGAGGATGAAGTATTTCATATTGTAAATAATTACTTAGGAGGATAAGATTATGCTAAATCAAGATTATTGGATTTTTGATGATTCCGCAGAAACTAATGATAAGTATGGGTGTCCGCCAAATAATCGTAGTATTACAGAATTACTTGATTCAGGGATCATTTTGGTGAATAAGCCATCTGGCCCTACTAGCCACCAATTGACTGCCTGGGCAAGAGACTTACTAGGACTCAATAGGCTTGGTCATGGGGGAACTTTAGATCCATTTGCAACAGGATTACTTACTTTATTATGTGGAAGGGCTACTAAAATAACTAATATTGTTCTGAATTCAAATAAAAGTTATATTGCTGTTCTAAGATTTGCAGATGCCGTTACAAGTGAAGAATTAGAAAATGTTCTAGACATAATTAAAGGAG
Organism: Euryarchaeota archaeon TMED129; assembly: GCA_002172375.1. GTDB lineage: Archaea > Thermoplasmatota > Poseidoniia > Poseidoniales > Thalassarchaeaceae > MGIIb-O3. The sequence continues at coordinate 4,582 of NHGE01000034.1, forward strand.
AAATATATAATGTCCCTCCAAAAGACTCGGCCGTAAAAGTACAAGTCCGTACAAGAATGATATTTTCTAATGAATTACTTGATTTTGATAAGGATGGCAAAATAGCAATAATTCATGTTTCTTGCAATGCAGGTACTTATATTCGAACTTTAGCAAAAGATATCGGATTATTGCTAGGGACAAAATGTGACTTAACCGAACTTCACAGAGACAATACAGGCAGCTTTAATGAAAGCATGGCATGTACAATGCATCAGTTAACTGATGCTGTTTTTTTATGGAACAACCAAGGAGATGATCAGGGACTTAAAAAACTAATATCTCCAATTGAATCAGTATTGAGAAATTTGCCAAAGGCATATGTGAAAGATGGAGCGGCATCGGCCGTTTCTCATGGGGCTCCTCTTGCCAGGCCGGGTTTGGTGAAAATAGCAAAGGGAATTAAAAAAGGCGATACAATCATAATCATGAGTCTCAAAGAAGAAGCAGTTGCAATAGCTAATTTAGAAGTAGACTCAGATAATTTAATTGACATCAAATCAGGCCAAATTGCAACATCACAATCTGTATTGATGTCTCCGGGAACTTATCCTCAGACTTGGTCTACAAAGTAATACGAATTTTACATCAATTCATGTTCTTCATAAACCCATTCTTCCGTTTCTAAACGAATTTTCAGTTTCATCATTTTTTCACACACCACTAGCCCATTGGCCACACAACCTGAGAGCGTAGTGAGCACATTTCGTAACTGGTCCTGATATAACTATTCCCTACTTTAGAGTGATTATCGGCCATACGTATTGTTTTTTCAGATTGAAAATAAATTATTTTATCTTCTCAAATTCTCTTTTAATCTTTTTTGGACCCATTTGTAATACTGCAAATGCTACTATCGATACGGCAAATGATGAAATAATAATTATCAATTCTCTATCAATTTCATTATTTCCTCCAGAATCTATGCTATTGATTTCAATGAAAATGATCATTAGATTATTTTCTTCATTCGTTTCCAATATTTCTGTTGTACTATCGACTTCTATCATAATCTCTATTCCTTCACTTTGGTAATCAAATTGTGTATCACAAGTTGAAATTCCTAATCCTCCTGGTGCAATCTTATCGATAGTATATTGCCCAACCAAAATACCATCGACATTACATTGAACATTTACATTATTGGCCTCTGTTCTCCCTAAATTTCTTACATATGAAATTATTTGTACTACGTCTCCCTCTTCTAAGATATCGTATTTTACTCCATCCTTTGTAACTTCAATTTCATCTATGGTTAGATCCGGTTTTGCTGAAACTACGACTTCTATTGTTTCTCTTATTTCAAATTCCCCGTCACTAATTACTATCTCAACTGTGTGAGTGCCACTCTGTACTGGTGTTAGTACTAAATTACGAGATGAATCAATAGTTGCCCAACTTCTACTTGTTGAAATAAATAATTCTTCAGTATCTACATCAATTATTGAAATATTCACAATTTCTGTTTCTCCTAACTCTACATAAGCAGTTAGCGGTATGTCACTAAGAACTGGGGCATCGTGTACTGAATTTATTTTTATTTTGAAAGTATCATGCCAGGTATTGCCTCTCTGATCAATAATAATGATATTTATATCGGTCTCTCCGTAATTATTCTCTACCGGCTGTATTCTCAAATCGCCACCTTCCGATGAAACTTCTACTAACTCTTCATCCATGCTGATTGCAGTTAGAACAAGATCATCTTGGTTTGTAATGTCATCTTCACATCTTGTTGATATTGGTACAATTAAGCCACCTTGATCTTCATCTATTTCTAAATCATCCATTTGTATACATTCTGGATTATAGTCCCATTCAATGTGAAAACCCCCCTCAATTCCAATTGATCTGAGGTGTAAGACAGTTGTTTCACTGGTCCCATCCGATGCCCATTGAAATCTTGTGGCAATGCCAACTTCAAAATCTCCTTCTTCTGGAAATGCAAATCCAATTGGAATAGAATATGAGAAATTACCTATTTCAATATCCATAGAAAATACTAATTCATTATCAATAGCAAACAAAACTTGTGAAGAGTTTGCTAGACCATCAGTTTTACCTGTCACTTCTCCTTGTATTAATAGTACAGGGTCATTAATATCTATCCTTATCTTTTCTATACAACCATCATGGATTAAAATCTTCAAATCTACTTTTTCTCCTAATACAGGCAATAATTCTCCAGAATTAATAGATTGAAATATCCCATCACTTTCTTTGTATTTCAATGTGAAATTACCATCACCATAGGCATGTACTCTTCCAAATTCTTGTGAAGGGGGTTTTTCTATTCCAGTTATATCCCAAATTCCATCCTCCAGCGGTATTTCTTTTTCTAAACCACAAGTAGAATAAACTAGCTTTTCAACACTTCCTTCATATGGGTCAAAGTCAATAATGGGTAATTCATTACTTGATACTACTGTTTCTGCCTTTACGTTTTCAAAGGAATACCATGGTTGGTTATATTTTACTCTAATTCCTACTGCATCTACTCTAACTTCGGAATCATCTGGCCCTACATTGTCTGAAGCATAATCTATTGTGAATTGTGAATCTTCTATTTTATTCCAGTCCCATTCTACTAAATTATCCAATGATATGACTAAAGGATTATTCATCCGATTAAGCCCTCCGGGAGTATCAACATTTGTTAACACAGTAATTAATTTATCAGATCCATGATTTTGAAGTTTTATGTAAACTTCATCTTGATACAGCTCTTCGGGAATACTGATGTGCAAAACTACTGATACATTTTCAATTCTGTAAGTATTGAAACTTGAAAAATCATATCCATTCATGGTTATATCGGGTCCTTTTGACCATGTATAATACGAGTCTGGATTTCCAAGTGTATTATTGGAATTAGTAATGCTGGATGTTGCCCATTCTGTATGAGTTACAAAATTATCTGGCCTAGAGTGAGTTATTGATAGTTCATTATCTGCAACCATTCCGACACTATATTCAGCAATATTACTTGAAAATCCAGATGTAGATGAAATTTCCCACTCTCCTGAGTCTTGAAAATTTCCATTTTCTAGTAATTCTATATCTTCTACAGAAACCACTTCATCAGCACTGTAAATGGGCAGAGGGAATAGTAAACCCAAGATTACAATTCCAGTAAACAAACATTGTTCCTTCCACTCCATGTTACTTGCGTGCGTGTGCTATGCTTCAATACGTTGGTATAATAGTGTAAATATTTTTAACATACGGTTGATAAACGTTACATATTGCGCCAAGCATACATACGGCTGTGATGGTGTAATGGTTAGCACGGTGGGTTGTGGTCCCGCCGGTCCGGGTTCAATTCCCGGTCACGGCCCCATA
>NHGE01000035.1 GCA_002172375.1 Euryarchaeota archaeon TMED129
CGTACTAACAAGAGAGAGAATATGCAATACCTTTGACATTACTCCAGGAGAGTTGATTGACACAATGGCATGGGCAATGAAGAATCCCTCTGAGCCAATGATAATTGGAAAAGAGGAAGCATCCGTAATGGATAATACTCAAGAAGAGGTAAATCTAGAAATCATCCCTATTCCTTGGCATTATAAAGAGGATAAAGGAAGATACCAATCTGCCTCTGTAATTATAGCGGAATATGAGGGAATTAGAAATATGTCATTTCATAGGCAATATTTAAGAGATAAAAATCATACTGTATCAAGATTTGTACCAAGGCATCTGCGAACTATGATGGACAAGGCACAAGAAAATGGCGAGGAAGTGCCAATAGCAGTTGTTAATGCTCCTGATACAGTTGTCCTTTTAGCTGCAGCGATGTCATTCAATGAACCCTTAGATGAATTGAAAGTAGCAGCATCATTACATCAGAAATTACATGGGAGACCATTAAAGCTTGTTAAATTAGATAATGGAATAGCAGTTCCGGCAGATGCTGAATATGCAATGGAAGCAAGAATAACGCTTGAATATGACGATGAAGGGCCATATGTAGATATTACGGGAACAGTAGACGGCGTTAGACAAGAACCAGTAATAGAATATGATGCATTACATCATAGAAATAATCCAATATTTCACGCCTTGATTCAAGCAGAAGTAGAACATAGAACTTTAATGGGTATGCCAAGAGCTCCGACAATAAAGGCAGCAGTTTCAGCGGTTGTTCCATGTACTGATGTTTACTTAACTGATGGTGGATGTGGTTGGTTATCCTCGGTTGTACAAATAGATCCTCAAAAAGAAGGAGATGGGATCAAGGCCATACATGCAGCATTAAATGGGCATAAATCTATGAAACAAGTTATTGTAGTAGATAAAGACATAGATACTGCAGATCCTACAAGAGTTGAATGGGCTTTAATGACTCGGTGGCAACCTGATAAAGATACAATAATTCTCTCTAATCAAAAAGGATCAAGTCTTGATCCAAGTAGGTCTGAAGAAGGTTTAACCAGTAAAATTGGGATGGATGCAACACTTCCACCGGGCATAGATAAAACAGAATATGAATCGGTTTTGTGATTTCGTTATGAATGAAAAAAATATAGATATAAAAAATATTTTACAGCATCCGAGACGGAGTCTAGGCAATAGACATAGAAGTCAAGCAGAAAAATTTCTGAAATTAGGAGGAGATCAGAAAAACATGTTGTGGGCGGAGCAAAATGCTAAACAGGCTATACTGTATGATTTTACTAATCCCGAGAACTGGCATCTATTAGTAAAAATAAAGATCATGAATAAAGATGATTTAGGAATTAAATTAATTCTCGAAGATTTATTCAATATTTTAGGAAGAGATAAAGATCTACTAGAACAGTTGCATCAGATAAATATAATTCAGTCGGGCATTAAATTACTAGAAGCTGCATTTAGAATAGATCCTTTAGATCCGGATAAATGGTGGTTGAAAATTAAAAATGATAATAAAGAAATTGAGAAATTTGGAAAAAGATTGAAAATTTTAGATATTAGAGATCCTAGAGCTAATATTCTATTTTCCCGACGAATTGAGAGATTGAAAAAGGCTGGTTATGAAGATTTATTCCTAGAATTAAGTAAGCACCTATTATCGCAAAATTCTTCAAACTTTGAATTATGGATAGAATTAGGAAAATTACATGAGAGAAGAGAAGAGTTTGATCAGGCCTGGTTTTGCTACGATCAGGCCCAAACTCATTTTCCTAAATCTAAATCCAGAGATTTATTCAAAGAACGAATGGAAGATAAATTAGATGGCCTAAAAAGTAGCCCTTGGAAAGTCCCTAAAATATCTCAAAGAGTAGATTTTCTGAGAAAAATGGAAGAAATTTCAAATTCGAAAATTGAGGTTAAAGAAGTAGGATTAACAGAGAAAAAAATCGGATTAAAAAATAAAATTGAAGTGATGATAGAACAGGATAGAGTATCAGAGGCATTTTTTATGGCTAGAAGATTGGCTGCTGAAGGAGATCAAGAAGCATTATTGTTAGTAGAAGAAATTCTGGAGTTGATGAAGAGTGAATAAAAAATTTGTAGTAGTTTGGACAACTACTAAACTTGAAAAAAATGATTGCTGGTTAATGGTTTTGAATAAAAAAAGAGGATGGGAATTGCCTGGAGGAGAAATAGAAGAGGGAGAAAAAATAGATGAGGCCGCATTGAGGGAATTGTTTGAAGAAACAGGACTTCTAGGAGTTGCTAAATCGTATAATGATTCATTAATAGAAGATGGTTATGTGGTGTGGGTTGAAGTTGATGTTGAACCAAGACACTTGTCTTGGCTATCGGATGATTTAGCCATAGAAGAAGTAGGGTGGTGCATAGAATTTCCAGAAAGATTAGGGTGGAGCATTGAAGAAATAAATCGTATAAAAAATTATGATTGGAGTGCTGCTAAAAGCTTTCTATCTTGAATCTCAGGCAATCTATCAATGAGTATGTCCCTCCATTTATTTATTCCGAGGATTTCCGATGCATCGAGAATCAAGCCAATATCATTTCTTTCTGATCCTGATAAATCTTGAAATGTTATCTGAATGAGATCTTCGACTACCAATTTAATATCAGTTGGATTCGAGGCAATTGTAGAAACACCAGGTTTTTCTCTTGGTTTAGCATTTTTTACATGAAAATCCATATTTGGAGCATCATCATCTACATTATCCAAAGCCATATCGAGCCATTCTAAACTACTGACTAAAAATTCAGGAATCATAGAGGTTTTGGAAAATATAGAACGGGCTATCCATGCATGCCTCATTGCAGGTTCATAATCTTCCATTCTTGTAAGTATTCTCGAGGTTTCTAAACGCGATAAAGCGACAATCTCATTGGGAAAATTTGTTTCTGGAGAAATCTCTGAATGAGTAGCTAATGACATCATAAATTCATTTTTATTTAAATGCCAAGAAGCAAGATTTAACAAGGCAATTCCATGTAAAGAAGAATGAGGAGAAGTAGCGTTTAATCTGTCAACACACCATCTTAATTCATTACCAATTTCATCTTCTTCAACAGCTCCAATTAATGCTCTTTCCATCCTTATTCTTGCTTCATAGTAATGATTTCTCTCAGATATACTTCTAGAGCGAGTCAATAATTCTTCTGATAATTGTAAAGCATTGCTTGTATCTCCTTCTTTCAACAATCGCTGCAAAACAATATAATCTTCCATTAATGGAGTAATATCTGTAGATTCAGACATGTTATCACTGTGATTCAAAAACAACTACTAATTCTTCATATTTTTCTCTTAGAGACTCCTCTCTTTCGATAAGTAATTTTAGATGATTTTCTATATTTAATTTGGATTCTGATAATTCATCCAACAATTCCTTTCTGTTACTTACTTCAAGCAATAAGTTTCCAACTGATTTATACACNGTTTTTTCNGGACTTTGTGATTNTAAAGAATCTATAGTAAGTGAATATTCTGAACTTTGTGAAGAAAAAGTTTGTATTTGNCCTCTAATAATTTGTAATTCTTGTACAATTTTCTGTAATTCCGCAGTATTTTTTTCTTCAGACATAAATCAACCCTCTTTTTCTACAGTCTCAAGTACTCGTTCAGATGCTATAAGTCCTCTCATTATTGTATTCCACCTAGCACGTAAGTCTACNAAACTATTNGCAGACTCATTAATAATTATNATTCCATCTTTATTTTCAAAAAGAGCTTCAGTAGTCAAACTTGCCGATAAAGAATCGGCAAANGAAGATTTTATTTTCAGACTTAAAGATAAAGTCTCATTCTTCTGAATCTTCATCTAAAGCTCTCTCAGAAAGTTCCTTTTCATAGTCTAATGCTGCTTGTTGTGCGATTATTGTCATATCAGTTGCGGTCGCCCCTTCTACAGATCTTCTAATTATTCTAGAATTAGCATCTGTTGCTCTCGTGTATGGTTCCCAAACGCCTCCAGTGAATTTATGAGAACATTTTTTACATTCCCAAATTCCTGAGACTTTTCTTGTTACTTTAGGATACTGGCATACTGGNCACGTGTATTTCTTTGATCTCTTGGCTATTACGGCACCTACGCGACGGCGTACACTAACACCATATCTTGCTCCATAGCGTGCAGTNGCACCAGCTTTCTGTGTTCTCTTTGCCATTTTAATCACCTAATACTGAATCAACTAATTTTCTGAGTTCCGAAGATTTTATTTTGGCCCTCTCCATTATTTCAGCAAATTCGTCCGCCGAGAATATCCCCTTTAGACCCTTCTGAAGTGAATGGACATGATTGTCATCTCCTAGAGTGATATGGATTCGTTCATCGCCGCCTAATTCTTCTTGTGCATTTGCATCATAAACAAATCTATTTCCAACTTTATGATATGAACACATTATTGGTGTTTTAGAAACATTAAGCGGATAATCTTCTCCTACTTCGAATTTTTCACAAGGTACAATTGCAGTTTTTAGTGCTGCTATAGCGGCCAATCCAAATGCATCGAATAAGTTACCATCATCAGAAATTGCAAACAAATCTANAATTACTTGCCANGCCTTTTCACCAGGGATNATACATAAACTATTGACATCTATACATCCNGATTCCCTTATTCCTCGATCTACAACTCTTCCTAATTCTATTGATTCAGCACTTGGCGGGCCTGCTTCCCAATTCCTTCCAGCTACTGGCCTAACTTCAGCACCACACATCAAACCTCCTTCATTTGGCCTATCTGGATAAGGAGTCATTAATTGAAATTTTACACCNGCATAAACAATTGTATCGCCCATTGTTACNTTTGCCGAACCTTCAGCACGATCTAAAACATCTACTTCAAGAGAGATATCTCTACCATCCCATCTTCCTCTGCCGTCAATCCTCTGATTGTTTGTTGCCAATTCGCTGAGATGTGCACGTAAAAGTTTTGATACCATAGGAATTGACATCAATTTACACCTCCTTTTCTTAAAGCTTCAACCATTATCTTGTGAATCTCGGAGGCGGCTTGAACATTATAATCCCAAGCAGTCTGAAATTCTTCAGGAGAAAGGTCACCNTCCATTTGAAGGAATACTAATTCGCCAGAATTAGGTAAAACACCCATCGGAAGATCTGCTTCTCCATAATTATCCTCTTCTTTATTTAAATCACATACAACTACATCGTTAACNTTTCCTGAAGCAACAGAGACNACCAANTCGGTCATTGGAATTCCTGCATCTGCTAATGCGACAGAAGCGGCAGTTAATCCGACACATCTAGTTCCTGCCTCAGCACATAAAACTTCAATCTCAACACGGATTTTAGATCTAGGGTACAATTCTAACAAAACTACACTTTCTAATGCATCAGCAGTTACTTTGCTAATTTCCCTACTACGGCGATTGAAACCTGGTCGAATTCTATCAGAGGTTGAGAATGGAGCCATATTGTATCTAACGTCTAAAACGGCCCTATCTTGTCTCTGTATTTTCCTTGGATGCGCTTCCATTGGGCCATAAATTGCTACAACAACATCATTAGTCCCCCAAGTCATACGACAAGAACCGTCAGCTACTGGAATAACGCCAGTTTCGATTGTAATAGGACGTACTTNGGTAGCAGTTCTCCCATCCATTCTTAAACCATTTTCATCAATCATTTGAATATCTCCATATCCTCCCATTATACATTACCTCCATCACTTAATACATGATAATTNTCTGAAAGACTGGTAAGTTTATTTCTTGCTTTGATGATTCCTGAAACNTCACCATCNATCCATATGCGGCCATTNTCTGTTGTTATTATCCTACAATCTGATTCTTCTTTAATTTCTCTAAGTAAATTATTATTATTCTNAGACAAATGNCCTATAAAATGAGGATCAATTTTATCAATACTGCCGGTATTAATTTTTCTAAGCCCCATACCCTTCATAGTTACAACACTGGAATGTGTTTCTTCAACTTCTTGTACTCTGCATAGAATTGCTTCTCCAATATCTANAACTTGGCGTGTTGATCCAAAAGATGCTTTGGATGGNCCGAGACTCATGGGGAGTATTGCATTAAATGGTGCACCTATATCAATGAACCAAATGTTATTTGTACAACCTTCTACAAATCCTATTACTAAATCACTAGGTCTCGGCGTATAAGTTGTATGTAATGGTTCTATATTTAGAACATTATTATCTATTGTTAATTTTCCATTCTTTGTTGCCAGAAGAGTATTATTTTTTACTAATACTCCATGACCTGCTTCAAATCTCCCAGATTGGCCAAGATTGTCTCCTGGTACCACGATTTGGGAGTCTTGCGGACCGTCCGCACTACTGTTACCACTCATGTTATCAAGCCTGCGCGACTAGCCTAACCTTCATAACCTTGATGAAAGTAAAAAGTTCAAAATTATCAATCCAGTTCCTTCACATCNGCTTCAGATGATCTTTGAGAGACTCTACTAATAATTTCATTTTTCATTCCTCCTGCCACCTCAATTACACAAACCCATGAACCATCACTAATCCATTCTTCTTTAGTAATAATNCCTCTTAATAATTGGTTTACTCCTCCATAATCTTTTCCAGGGATTCTAAATGCTAATTTAACAGTAATAAATTGTAAAGGTATTANTGGCTTTAGTACTTTTACAGCTTTCTGGACTTGTTTTTCTATCGAAAGGAATGGATCAACAGAAAACCTTGCTTCGTTCAATGCATTCTCTATTCTAGTTGCAGGATGAGGTAATCTAGTCTTAGGATCTGTTGCAGTAGAGGATATTTCATTGATTATTTTCTTTTTCTTTTCATTNATTATTTTTTTNCTCTGGTCAGTTGTTAATTGTATTGAGCCATTTTTTAATATTTTTTCTACACAATCAAAAAGATTAGTACTTCCAAAGGTGTTAATCAATGCATCTGAACTTGGCCTATCTCCTGCACGAACATCGGACCAAATTTCTTCAGTAGCAAGNAAATCGGATAAATCTACAGAATCAGGATTATTTTTCCATTTTTGTACTAAATCNGGGTCGACAAGNATTTCGTACCTAGAGCCACCNTTCTCCCAGCGAGCTAAAACAGCATCGTCTAAACTAACCATTATCACTTTCACAAGAGTGATTGCCTTTAAGTAATCTTAGTAAANTAAATCAAGANACCTTAGAGAGATGCTTGAGNGTTTCTTCATGATTTAATTTTTTATAACCATTAGCATCTACAATAGAAATTTCTACAGTATCATGATTGAGACTATCCTCTAAAGATTCTTGTAANGCTTCTAATCCTAATTTGATAGCAGNATTNAAAGTCATTCCAGATTTCCAAGATTTCTCGAAACTATCTATCACAGTAGATCTTCCCCTTCCTATGGCCCCTGCATGATATGATTGGTATGCTCCGGAAGGGTCTGTTTCAAAGAGATGTGATCCTTCTTCGTCTACGCCTGCTATTAGAAGAGCTGTGCCAAAAGGCCTTGCTCCTCCATATTGAGTAAATGATTGTTTATAATCGCACATTTTCTTTACTAACGTTATCATAGAAATTGGGCTACCATAGGTCATCCTATTGATCTGGCATTGAATACGCGCTTTATCCACTAATTGTCTAGCATCTGCAACGAGACCAGAAGTAGTCATTCCAATATGATCATCAATTTGATACATTTTTTCTATTGAATCAGTAATTACTAATTTGTTTGCTATTCTTTTATCGACAATTAATATTACTCCATCCTTATATTTCAGACCAACTGTAGTTGTTCCTCTTTTTACTGATTCTCTGGCATATTCTACTTGGTAAAGACGACCATCTGGTGAAAATGTCGAAACACCATGATCGTATCCGCGTCCACTGGGCTGCATAACTATCAGTTGATTGCCACAACCCTCTCTTATCAATCTTAGTTGTAAAGACCCTCATAAAGCGAGGGATTCATGTCTAATGCCATACTCGGATTAGTATGAAAGTAGGAGTTCTTACTTCAGGAGGTAAGGATTCAGCATATTCTGCATGGTGGGCACAAATGCAGGGTTGGGAAGTTGTAGCATTAATAACTGTAGGAATTGAAGAAGAAGATTCAATGATGTTTCAAATACAAGGGACATATATTTCTGCATTTCAAGCCATTTCAATGAATATACCATGGCTACCTGTAAAGTCTAAAGGAGTAGAAGAATTAGAAATAAATGATCTGAGAGAAGCCTTAGAAGGTAAAAAGAATAATATGAAAACATTTGAAGAAATATGGCCAAAAAAAATTCCTAAACCGAAAAATATTCAAATTATTAATGAGAAAATGGAAATTGATGCTTTAGTGACTGGTGCTCTAAGATCAGATTACCAAAAAACTAGAATTGAAAGAATGTGTAATGAAATTGGAATTAAATCATTCTGTCCTTTATGGCATAAGAATTCAGAAGAGCATATGAAATCATTATTGCAGCATGGATTTGAGATTAAATTTGTATCAGTTTCTTGTGAAGGTTTAGATTCGTCATGGCTGGGCGAATCATTAACATCTACAAGATTAGAAAATTTGATTTTTCTTGCCAAGAAATATAGATTTAATCTCGATGGAGAGGGGGGCGAGTTTGAAACAATAACTGTCAACGGGCCTCATATGGAAAAAAGAATAAATTGTTATGGGACGCCAATATTTTCCTCATGAAGAGGAGTATGGGAGATAGAATCGATGAATATCGAATAAGGCTAAACCTCAAACACTTTGTTAGGTTCGGAAGAATCGAAAGTTATGCCGGTATCGCCACTAGACTATCGTTATGGAAGAGATGAAGCAAAACAAATTTGGTCTCGAGAAGGACGTCATGCAAGACAATTAGAAGTTGAGAGAGCATTGATTTGGGCTCATTCTAAATTAGGCAGAGTAAGTCCAGAACATTACGATATTGTAGCTGATATTGCTGATCCAGGTATAGTTACCGCCGATAGAGTTGATGAAATAGAATTAGAGACAAGGCATGATATTATGGCACTTACGAAAGCTATGGCTGAGGCTGCAGGCGAGGCCGGTTGGTGTATACACCTTGGAGCTACAAGTAACGATATTGTAGATTCTGCAGTTGCTCTTCAAATTAAAGATAGCATAAATTTACAAGTTGAAACTTTATCTAATTTAACACTGACATTATGTGAAATAGCTGAAAGAGAAAGAAATACAGTGATGATTGGAAGGACCCATGGACAAGCAGCTGTTCCCATAACATTTGGACTCAAAGTGGCGGTTTGGGTAGATGAATTAAGAAGACATCTGGAGAGATTGAGGGAATTGACACCTAGGGCAACTACTGGAAAATTTCTTGGTGCTGTAGGCACAGGTGCTGCTCAAGGTGAAAATGCGTTTGAATTACAAGAATTAATTATGAGAAATTTAGGATTAGAAACTCCAATGGCAACAACGCAAGTTGTTGGAAGAGATAGATACATAGAATGGGTTGGTTGGATGGCAAATTTAGCCACCAGTATAGAAAAAATATTACAAGAGATAAGAAATTTACAGAGAAGTGAAATAGCAGAAGTGGCAGAATACTTTGATGTTNAAAAACAAGTCGGTTCGTCAACAATGGCGCATAAAAAAAACCCAATAACAGCAGAAAATGCCTGTGGACTTGCTAGGATAGTACGTTCAATGATTATTCCATCATATGAGAATGCATTATTATGGCATGAAAGGGATTTGGCCAATTCTTCAGCAGAAAGATTTACATTGTCCCATTCAATGATTTTATTAGATGATATAATAATTAAATGTGACAAAGTAATGAAGAATTTNGTAGTAGATAGTGAAAAAATGAGGAAAAATATAGATCTACAGAAAGGATTGGTGATGGCTGAGAAGGTAATGTTAGTACTCGTAGAACAAGGAATGTCGAGAGATGATGCTCATGAAATACTTAGAAGTTGTTCTATGGAAGCGATAGAACAAAATAAAAATTTATTTGATGTTTGTGCAGAAAAGGGCGAAATTATTCATAAAATAAATTTGGAAACNTTAAGAGAAGTTTTTAAGCCAGAGAATCATTTAGGGTTTAGTGGTTCTATAGTAGATTTGACCGTTAAAAGAGCAAGAGAATATCTAAATTAGAAAAATTTCATCCCAAGAAGTANAACTAGACCAGTAACTGAAGCAACAANTCCTAGTAAAATTATCATAGCATGAGGNCCAAATTGATTGGAGTCATTAAGAGCAACGTTGAGAAATCCATCTTCTAATATTCCTTCAATAATTCCTGAATCAGTATCATTAAATTCCGGTAATGGACGTTTTTTAATTCTTTCAACTATACCATCGTCACTCGGCATAGAAACATCGANGAGNGTTTGTAATATAGCCTTGGCCCTTAGAGTAGAAAATACCATCATCTAGATGTACATCCAGTACTATGNTTGNGCTTGGGAGCAGGAATGTTCATCTTTCGTATGAACAGGGCGCGGGAGGGACTTCATTATGCTTGACTATTGCAAAGAAGTATCTGAAGGGCGGAAATAAGGTAATTTGGTTAAGTAAATATTTACCTGATGGAGAAAGAACTGCACAAATATTTAGCGATCTAAAGAAAACAGAATTAGAAAAAATAACCTTTATAGAAATTGAGAAAAATTTGGAAGAAAGTTCAAAAATTTTGAAATACCTTTCAAACAATATGGANCAAGAAGATATAATCATCATAGATGATTGGTGTGCCAAAGAAGGTAGGGCAAAGAAAAGAGATATAGATGCATTGAAAAATATAGTTTTAAATTACAAAAATGCTAAAATTATAGCAAGTTCTACCTCCTACTCCAATGTCAATAGTAATACGCAAGAATGGATATCAAGAGGCGGAAATGAAATAAAAGATATTTTAGATACAATTTTCCTCTACAGAATTTCAGAAATGAATAATATTAGGATATTAAAAGACGGAGAGGAAACAAAAAGAATTTTGTTACTACAAACTGGTTTTGAATAATAAAATTCCATAGTATTATTCTATTGCATTATCAAGGAGATCTTGCATCTCATCTAAAGCATCGTCATCAGGCTCCATGAATTTTTCAGGATTTTTGGCTTCTCCAGAATAATCTTCATCAAAATGGCCAGCATTAATTAACATATTTTTTTGCCTTAATTTTAATAATTGCCAAATCATAAATCCTGCTGAAAAGATAAGTATGAGCATTAGNAGGNGTGTCGATAAGTCGGCCATACAATTTGGTAAAGAGGTCAGGGTATTAAATTATTCAAAAGTGGTAACCCTAAATCTAATGGTTTTGATAAGTGGCGCCTATTAGAAGGAGAAGGTTCAGTCCAAGTATCAATCATATCTATATCGGAAAAAATAGGGGTTTTACCTTTCCAATATTTCTCGGAAAGTGAATTACATTTTGTACATCGTAGATGTTGGTTGTTTCCGGCACTTTTCATGGATATATTACAACATAGTGGACGAGATAAAATTCTTGGAACAGCATCAGAAATAGATAGTTTCTCCAAATGTATAGATGAGTCGGAAGGAGAATAGAGTCCCGTCCAAGAAATAATATCTCCAGGCTCTAAAGAACGAAGGAGACGGTTTACAGAACCTCCCTGAGAAAATGCAACTAATGTATTCAATTTTCCATCCATGATTACTTTAACAGAAGAATGTGCTCCTTTTGAAATTAAGGGTTTAGAAATTACTGTACCAGAAGAAGGAGTTACATGATCATCTGAAAGTTGATTAGTACAGTGGACAGCATAATCAGAAGACTTTTCTACGTTATCATTTGATTGAAGCCATTTATGAGCCTTTTCGAGTATTTCAGGTGATTTNCTTCTAATCCCATACAAAACNGGGCAAGGAGTACGGGGNGCAATTAAACNTCGATTTTTTGTTGGATCACGATTTACGNATGTCTCAGGAAAATTTTTGTCCAAATCAGTAATNGTTTGTATATCAATTATTCTTTTTTTNCCTATCATCGANCTTTTNCTCCANGCAATTAACTCATAAGAATGGTNCTCACTTGGAANCCAAGATATNGCTGCAGATGCACCTATTACNCCCCAATATGACTTTCCAGCGTATACTTTANACNCGTATTTCTTAATTTCATCTAATCTATAATTTAAATCNACATGGCCTTTTACAGTATCCCAGTAAATTTTTTNGGAGAATTTAGATTTTGATATTATCAATACTGGAGAAGCTGGGAAATTACTAGAAGGATGGGAAGAAATATTNGATAATAATAATTTAAACCANTCATCAGAANCGTCATATAATTTTTGTTCATCACAAATATTGATTTTGATTACTGCAGATAANGCAGCANTNCCACGTGTNCTTCTATTTGCAAAAGGCCATAATCTTACCAGTCTCCTAGATATTATAGTACAATTAATTTTTTCAATCAGATAGTTTAAAAATTGATGAAAATTTTCTGTAGTACAGCCAAAATCAAGATGGTCAGTATCATCTAAACCAATAAAAAAATTGATATTGTCATCCACTGGTCTCACCCAATATTGATTCTATGACATCATATAATCCGACATGTGGGTTACATCTAAAAAATTTAACACCATACTTTTCAGCTGCTAATCGATCTACATCTCTATCTCCAACCATTAGTGATTCTGACTCGTCGGGCCTATTAATCCAATTTTCACCATATAAAATATCAATGTTTTCCTTGTAAGAATTACTAAGAATTTGTCGGCCTGCTTCTAGCATTCCTGGATTTGGTTTTCTAGCCCAAGAATTCTCCCATGGGGAATATGGACTATACAAAATTAAATCTAATTTAGCATCTTTATCTTCTTCAATCAATAATTCAGATAATCGTTTGTGTATTAAATGGAGGTTATCATGATCCCATAAACCACGTCCAATTGGAGACTGATTTGTAACAATACATATTCTATACCCTTGCCTGCGTAGTTTACCAACACATAATCCTGCATTAGGTAACAATATTACTTCATCTGGTGAATTAATATAATTTTCACTTCCTACATTAATTACTCCATCTCNATCTAGAAANGCAATTTTACCATNCCATAAATTGTTNGGNAGTTCNTCAANTTCGAGANAATCATNAAGNTCAGCATTATCTCTAAAAGGNGGTANCAAAATAATCACAATCCATTATTNGACTTAATNGNTTCTTTGATAATNTGATTAACAATTAATTGTGTATCTTCTATTCTTTCCATTGATTCAGAAGGAACTACTAAAGCTACATCTACTATTTTAGCTANTTCTCCACCGCCCATTCCGTTATAATTACCAGTAATAGCTATTGTATGGCATCCTTTTTCTTTGGCATATAATATTCCATTAATTACATTTTTTGAATTTCCTGAGCCACTGTAACCAATAACTATATCTCCAGAATTAATAAATGTTGATAATTGACCAACAAAGATATTATCAAANTCTGTATCGTTGGCCCAAGCAGTTAAAGAAGATGCATTATCAGTATGAGAAATTGTCCTTAATTNCAATTCTTTCGACCAATCGCCAGCACTGTGTGAAGGCGTACCTGCACTCCCTCCGTTACCAATTAAATGNATAGTTNTCTCAGAANTACGAGCATCTTCAATAATAGACCAAATTTCCTCTAAAGTTGNGATTGATAATTTTTCAAGAGTTGAGGTGAGGTCAGAAATATAATCCTTTGANAAGTCTGAAAAATTGAATGACATATGCGCCTCCGACCTAACGGANGAGGGCATCCTATTTACGGATTGATGAGTTGAGGCGTNATATGAGAGACCCAGTGGGCATAGTAGTTTACTCATTTGCATCATCATTTGGAGTAGCAAATATTACAATGCAATTNATAATTGGAGGAATNGGAGTAGCTTTTTTAGCAATGGGATTTCATAAAAAAAATGGTACTTATATTTCAGAATTTTCTGCAATAGGATGGATTCTAGTCGGATTATTTTTCTACTTGTATTCAGAGCATTATGTCGAAATTGAAGATCCAGTATTAATTTTGATGACTGCTGCTGCACTACCTTGCGGAATCGCATTAGCTTTTTGGGAAGTTAGTGTAAAGGAGAAAATACCAGAGTCATTACTATGGTTAAAAGGGTGTGTTGTTTGGTCAATGATTCCTTACTATCTGGTATATAGNATACCAATCCTAAATATGGCATTTGTATATACAACTGCAATTAGTACAGAAATTGTTCTCGAATTCGTAGGATTGGGTAGTTACCAATCTGCTTCAATGAGAATTGATTTGTACGGAGGGNGCGATATACCTGTATCANAATGGGAAGGCAANCGATGGATATTATCTGAGCCTCTTGGAGAAGCAGGATTTTTTGTACCAATGGAAAAGGCAGATGGAACTCCAGTGAGTATAATTTTCATATTGGCATGTTCTGCATTACAATCTATGATTATNTTTGTAGGGGCAATAGTAGCANTAAGTTCAGTTTCATGGAAAAGACGTCTNCGCGCATTGATAATTTCTATACCTACCATATACATACTAAATGTTTTCAGAAATGTTGGGATAGTTTGGCTAACAGACACATATGTTAATTGGTCTCTTTATGGAATTGATATGTTTAATTTCACCCATAGTTACGCTGCTAAATTCATTAGCTTATTTGCAATGTTTTTAATGGCTATTGTTTTATTTGATTTGTTGCCAGAATTACATAAGAATGTTATAAAAATACTTAATCCAATAATGAAAATTATTGAAAACATAACAAATTGGTTTGTATACTTATTTTCTCCTAAAGTTATCAAGTAGAATTGTTAAGATCTTGATCTTATTCTTTCGAACAACTTGCCTGATAATGGCATATCATGTTCCCATGCAAATTCTTTCATTACTCTAATGGCCTCTNTTTCTAAGTTTGAATCTCCAACAAAATCAGTTATCTCTATTTTTCCATCTCGGGTATTAGCTTTGAAAGCCGCTATTGGTTCTTCTTTATGAAAAACCATGTATGCAGAACCAAATCCAAATTTTTCCCTCAATACTGCACTAAAATAATGATTTAGAGGATCTGAAGGAGGAATGACCAAATCCCTAGTACGGATAATACCACTTAAACCCTCAAGCATATCTTGTCGCCCCCAACAAATATCTTGTAAATCATCAACTAAAAATCCTTTAATAAGTGTCCCATCATCNTCAAATTCACGCATTACATCACTTATTTCTTCTGCAGAAAATGGTGTACCTGCGAGTTTTTCGACTTGTTTTAATGTTATTACNGGATATTCACTTACAAGTTCTCTAAGATAATCTCGTTTAATTTCCCATAAATCTGATTTCTCAGAGTNTCTTACTGCTTTGAAACCTCCTCTGTAATCTTGTATCAAAAGGCCGCTNCGTACTAATGGAGAAATTAATTTTCTAAATTCTGCTCTTTTCATAGCATTTCTTTCCATGAACAAATCTGGATCNTGATGTTCTGTAAAAAATTGTAATATATCTAAATCTTCATCATCAGGAGATATATTCCTTATTGCCAAAAGTCTCCTAAAATGAGGTAATCGTGCCCAAACTAGATGNCCTCTAAGATTAGTCCCTTGATGTAACTGATGAGCTGCAGCCATAGACTTCAAATCGACACGGAACATTTCACAACGCCCTCGTAATGAAAAATCATCCCTTAATTCATTNATATTCTCAAGAGCTATAGTTTCGTTTTCCCATCTTGTTTTCTGATGTAAAAAATGATGATGGAATAATAGTCTATTTACTTCTCTTCGTTTCCTAGGTTCAACTACTCCTCCTCTAATATATCTCTCTCCATCCCCCATTGAAGTGAAACCTAAACCTGAAAGTAAATCTTGAATGTTATCATCACAATCATGAACAGGTACTCCATTAAAAGCATAAATTACAGAAACATCTACTAACCTATCCCTATAATTCTCAAGTAACTCCGAGAACGTTAATTTGAATTCATCCAAATAAGAGTGTGGAATATTTATATCTTTGATTTCTAGATAATCATTGACTACAAACATGAGAATTCTCCCTATAGGATCGACTCCTTTCAATACTGGATGATACCATCCCTGTTTCAGCATCATCCTAATCTCTTGTATGAATCTACTACAAAATGGATCTGATTGGGCTAAAATCCTCATTTTTCTGTCTTCAGCAAGCGGCGAAAGAAGAACTTTTGAATCTTCAACTGAAGAATAATAATCAGTTGGGTCTGGCTGTAAAGCAACAACACGTACGATTTTCTTTTGTGTTTCAAGGTGCCTGAGTGTTTCTGCTAATTCTTCCACTGGTTGGCTAACAAAGAATCGCAGAGTATGTAACCTTACAGGGCCTATTTGTTGAATTAATTTGTTAAGAGCATCTTCAAATGATAAAGGTTGAATAACTCCATGTAATTTTCTAAATATTGCCAAAGATCTTTTTCTATTAGGTACAGCTACATATTGTTTAGCGACAAGAAGTTGTCGCTCTAAATTACCCAAAGCGTTTTTTATCGTTCGCTGTATATGGATATGGTCTTTTCCTTTTGGATAATCAGCAAATAAATCAGTACGAGAAATACCTTCATTTGGTATTTTATCAAGAAGTTCTTGCTCTAGATCGCCAATCCATGGCTCACCTCTTAATCCTAAGAATATTGGTAATTGATCTTTAAGCGTATATCCAACTCTATTATGCAACAATCTACCATTATAAACATCCGTATCATGTTTGATATCTGTCCAATCTCTAAATCTATAGTTTTCAACCCTATGTAATAATTCATCTCTTCTTTGAACCATTATTAAAGAACGTATAGCATCTTTTGGCTCATTGTATAATTTGAATGACTTTTGTAGTAGTAATGTTTGTAGGGTCCTATAATCAACTACATCTACTTGACCACCTGTTATACGATATTCATCAACTCTGAGTATAAACTCTCCTTCATTTGTTTGTGTGAAAAAGCCTATTGAAACAAGATTTTGTATCTCTAATTCTTGTAATATCGATTCGACTTGAGCAAACGGGAATGGTAATCTAGAGCTTAATTGTTCAGTTGTTTGAGGGCCTTCTGACCCCAACATATCTAGTAATTTAAGTCTGAGACAATCCATAGGGTCTGAAAGATATGTCTTTTTCCATGAATCTGGTTTACCATTGGAAAAATTTTCACCCATCTCAAAACTTAAACCTCCAGTATATAAAGAACGTAAGTCTTCCATATTTGCAGCACCAGCTACGGATAAACAACCCAATGTACCATGGACTTCAGCCATCCTCATTGAAAACCACTTATTGTCAATTTTATCATCATCGGTTGATCTTATTTTTGTTATTAAGCCCCTTTCTGCTAATTCATATACCCATTTGCGTGTAGTTTCTATATCAATTTCTTTTAATTTTTCACCATATAATGGATTAGTAAGAGATTTTTCTAAACCTCCGCCCATATCCATAAGACGTAAAAGACTTGCAGCATCATTGGGTACTGCTACTTTAGACTGATAATATTCATCTAATCTTGATTTATCTAAATCTGTTGCTAATGATCTAGCGCCCAAAAGACGCCTGAGTATCTCTGGATCTACATCTTTAATTAGATAAGCTCTAGTTCTTAATGACAATAAATCTTCAAAGGAAGACATGAATAAAGTCATACCTAGAGGAGANGGCATTTTGACTCTACGATGTACTATCCTAACATCTTCGCTATCCATTCTAGAAATAAAGTCACGAAGTTGGTCCATATCAAGATCGGANCTTAAAATTTCATTCATCGCCTCNCTGACNAGTACTGAATCATCCATTTGACGNTGTTTATGNAGTATTTGATCTGCCTTTTGTAAAAATTGTTTNGGACTTACTTCATCCGCACCAATCCTNCTAGGATTTANCATACTTCTAGATGAAATTTCTCTNAATCTTTTTGCAAATAGTTGAGAATCNATAAGATANCGTTGTAATATTTCTTCACTATTATCATTCTTAAATATTTCAGGAATAATAGAAATTTCNACTTCATGNCTTAATTTTATCATGAANCCGTTTTCATCAAAGGATAGTTCATGGATANTTATATCGTCTTTTGCTGCAATNCCNGCAAANAAGTATCCTAAAGCCAGATTAAAGGCTCTACCNCTACAAGTAGTAATTACATATGTAGGCAATGGAGATTCAACTTGTTCAACTAAAATCCTATCACTTGAAGGGACTTGAAATGTTGTGGCACCATGTTCATCTAAAAACTGAGAAATAGCATTTACTACTAGTTTATTTAATCCTAGGGCATCTCTAAAAAATATTCTATTATCAAGTCCTAAACGGGATTGAATAGAAATGATACTTAGTAAATCTAAAACTTCTTGACTTAATTCGTGAGTACGACTTGCAGTTTCTCCTGTCCAAGATGGTATAGTCGGCCTATATCCAGTAGCTGAAACAACATTCACTCTGGAACCTCTAATACTAGAAACTCGATATGTTGAGCCTCCTAAAAGGAAAACATCACCTCCTCTGAGACTCGAAACAAATGAAGATGATAATTGACCAACAAGTGTTCCATCGCCGGTTAAAACCATGTAATTATTGTCAGGAGCAATAGTTCCGATATTAGTATAGTAAATCATTTGGGCGTACCCTCTTTTACCAAATCTATTTTCTTCCCAGTCGACCCAAATGCGTCTTTCTTCTTCAAGAAGGTCGAGGACTTCTATGTAATCGTCATAGGGTAGATTTCGGTATGGCCATGATGAAGAAACTAAATCATAGCCTTCGTCAATATCCCATTCTCTAATTATAGTTAATCCGATTAGAAATTGAGCTAAGACGTCCAAGGAATTTTCTGGGAATTTTAGTAAATCCATATTCCCTCTAAGAATTCCAGTTTGTAATGCTACAAGTTCGAGCAAGTCATGTGGTGAACTGGGCAAGAAACGTGCACGAGGTAATCCGCCGACTTGATGTCCAGCACGTCCTATACGTTGAAGTGCAGTAGCGATAGAGCCTGGAGAACTAACTTGAATTACTAAATCTACAGATCCTATATCTATACCCATTTCTAAACTTGATGAAGAAACAACACATCGAAGTAATCCGTGTTTCAATTTTTGTTCGACATCTAAACGAATATTTTTATCCATTGAACCATGATGCCCTTCAACTCCTTGAAGGCCTGCTATTTTCAATTTCTGTACCACTGTTTCAGTCATGTTTCTTGTATTAACAAAAACTAATGTAGTCGTATGGGCTTCAACTAATTGCTTTATTACCTCAATATTTTTCTCAAGTATCTCTTTGACAGGAATGGATGAAAAACGAGGAGAGGGGAGAATTATGTCTAAATCTAAGTCTCTTGAGCCAGAAATTTTCACGATAGAAACCTTTTGAGGTTCTGACTCACTTTCTCTAGAATCACTTGCTACTAAAAATTCAGCGACGGCTTCTAATGGCTCCATTGTAGCACTGATTCCGATTCTTTGTACATCGGAATCGATTACAGAATCCATTAATGCTAGACTTAGTGAAAGATGAGTTCCTCTTTTAGTAGGTACTAAGGAATGCATTTCATCAATTATCATCCATTTCATATCATTTAAAATTGGCCTAAATCTTTTCGATGCTAAAGCTAAAGCTAGAGATTCAGGAGTAGTTATCAGTATGTGAGGAGGATGTTTGAGCATCCTTTCTCTTTCCTTTTGAGGAGTATCTCCAGTCCTTAATCCTACTTTGATATCCTTTGCTCTGTTGGGCAAAAATCTTTCTTTAATTTCTGTTAGTGGACCGATTAAATTTTTTTGTATATCATTGGCAAGTGCTTTGATAGGAGAAATATAAACACATTGAACATCATTTGTCAGAGAACCATCCAAGGAACGCCTCACTAAATCATCTATTATTGATAAGAAAGCAGTAAGAGTTTTTCCAGAACCTGTAGGAGAACATAAAAGCAAATGTTCGCCATTCAAAATTTGAGGTATTGCTGTTTTTTGGGGTTCAGTAAAATCAGGAAATTTATCAACAAACCAATTGCGAACTGGGGGGCATAAACGCTCGAGAAGTTCGGAGGTCTCCATTTTAGTATTAACATATTCAATAATTGGCATTTTTTTTATAGCACCCTACGTAGTCAAGGGAATTGAAATCATAAATGAATGCTTCTCTAATTTGATATAAAAAGAAGTAAAAATATATAAAAAAAAATTAAAATCAATTGAACATAAGGACATAAATAATATAATTTTTACGATGGTTTGAAAGACTTTAGGCTAAGGCAGTATATTGAATATGTCTGAAGAGAAGCGATTAGACAGACTGACCTCGATATTAAAGAGGAGAGGATTTATACTTCCTTCATTTGAAATATATGGAGGCATTTCAGGACTTATTGACTATGGCCCTGTTGGTGCAAGGATAAAAAGAAAAGTTACAGATTTCTGGATAGAACATTGGATTAATCAAGGAGATATTGTAGAAATTGACTCGCCTACAATAACTCCGGAGCAAGTATTAGTTGCAAGTGGTCACGTAGGAGAATTTAATGATTTGATGACATCTTGTATGAATTGCAATAGCACATATAGAGCAGATCATTTAATTGCAAATATTCATGATGACCCAGAAACCGTTGAGACTTTGGAAATGAATAAATTATTAAAAAATAAAAAAATAATTTGTCTTAATTGTCAAAAAAGTGAATGGACATCAGCAAAACCAATGAATTTGATGTTTAAAACTGGTATTGGTGCTATGAAAGAGCAGAGAGTAGCGTACATGAGACCTGAAACGGCACAAGGTATGTTTATGTTATTTCCATCACTTTATCGTCATTTCAGACAGAAATTACCCTTTGGAGCTATACAAGTTGGTAAAGGATATAGAAATGAAATAAGCCCTAGGCAAGGGATGATAAGATTAAGAGAATTTAATATGGCTGAATTAGAATACTTTATAGATCCCGAGAATCCTCCTTTAGAAGATTTATCAGATGATAATGCTTTAATTAATTTGATTCCTGATCCTGAAAGTGGTTTTAACTTAGAATATAATATCACATTTGAAAAAGCATTTGAAATAGGTTTAATCAAACATCCTACTGTAGCATCGATCTTGATGAAAACCTGGAATTTCCTCGCTGAAATAGGCATAGATACAAAGAAAGTTAGGTTCAGACAACATATTTCTACAGAAATGGCACACTATGCATCGGATTGTTGGGACTGTGAAATTTTTGGAGAATATGGGTGGATAGAGTGTGTAGGAATTGCCAATAGAACATGTCATGATTTAGAAGCACATGAGAAAAATTCTGGTTCAAAATCAATGAAAGCATGGAGATCTTTTGATAAGCCCCATATTGAAAAAAGAACGATTATATCACCCAAAACATCAATAATAGGACCGGAGTTTAAACAAGAAGCCAGTGCAGTCATTGAGGCTTTAAAAAAGATAGAGGTTGATGATAAGTGGCCTAAAGAAATTCAATTAACCGATGGAAATACTGTAACTATTACAAGTGAGATGATAGAGATTAAAGAAATTGAAACTACTATATCGGGAGAATGGTTTACGCCGCATGTGATTGAACCTGCATTTGGAATAGATAGAATTATTTGGCATCTTCTTGATCATTCATATGAAGAGTTAGTGAAAGAAGGAGAAGATTATACTATGATGAAGTTAAATGATAAAGTTTCACCTATTGATGCAATTATCTTGCCACTTTTCGGAAAAGATGGGATGGATAAAATAGCGTCAGAAATAACCGATATAGCTAATTCGATTCCTGGATTAAGAGTAGAAATGGATACAAGTAAATCCATAGGAAGGAGATATGCAAGGGCAGATGAAATAGGAGTCCCATGGACAATTACTATTGATCATGAAAGCAAGGAAGATAATACTGTAACAATTAGGAGAAGGGATGATCA
>NHGE01000036.1 GCA_002172375.1 Euryarchaeota archaeon TMED129
TTAGCCATGCTCTAATTGAGTCCGAACAAGAATAACTTTTCATTCCCTTTTCACTAAACCATTCTACTAGGGTGGATTTACCGGAGGCATTTCTACCGGTCAGACCTATCAACATGATTGGNCTGGNGAGGAGGAGGAAGATATTGATTTCGTTAACCCCAATATCTTCTGGTACTTGCNTATTTCAATTCTGCTTCGTGAATTGCNCGNAAAAGTGAATCACGATCTCCCGGTATNTTACCTCGTAATATTCTCGTTGCAGTTTCTTCCCCTATCCCTCTTCCCATTAAACAAATAATNGCATCTAAACCATGAGTTTTAATTAATTCAGCATTTTTTGTTACTTTCTCTCTAATTTTAAAATCCTTGCTCTCAATCATTTCAATGAGTCTTTTTTCCATCCTTTCTGGAGAACACGCAAGCATAGTGCCTCCGCAAGATGAACAAGAATCTAGTATTTTATTTATCCTTTCNACTCGTTTTCTTGTCTTATCGTGACAATTAATACAAACCAATGCCACTCTTTCATTGAGCAATCTTAATTCTAAACGTTCTCTCAATTCTTTATCTGACCAAGATGGNAGTAATAAATCTCTTTCTGCNTTAGGAGATACTCCTAATTTACCNGGAGGAGTATGAACTAATCTTATTGATTCATTTTGTATNGATTTTAGTATATCCATCGTTCCATCGATATCCATTCTTTCATGGAATAATTTATCCAATGCCTCTTCAATAACTGGCGTTCCTTTATATCTCTTCATCAGCCCTCTAATATTCACCTTTCTAGGATCTACTCCTTTTTTCAACACACCCATTTTTTTGGCTACTTGTACAACTCTCCACCTAACACTTCGACTATTTGGAACAGTCATTCTCAAGATTGAAGGAAGTGCAATTGCAGGGGTTTCTTTCAACCATCCAATTATATCCAATACTGTTGTACCTGGTATCTGAAATGATATTCTGTAGGGATCTATCAAAACCCTCCCCATTTTGCCCTCACGCATTGAGCCCATTGACTGAATAAAATGAGCCAAAGTCTCATTTATCTTTGATCCTTTACAAGTATTCAATGTTATTGTCCCCATTCTTTCTTCTATGGTCATAGTTTCTCCATCAGGAATTTCTCCAGTAGATTCTAGGTGTTCCATGATAGCAGTAATTAGAACATCACGGGCCGATTCACTGAGTGGATAATCATCTAATTTACTATCCTTTTTTTTATCCATAGATATCAATGAATGAGCAGTAATTTTTCGTAAATGTCCCACTTCTTCTGCTATCTTTCTAGGTACAGGAGGCAACTCACCAGACCATACGGGTGCAGAACCACTTTCTCTTACCGGGCCAACTAACAATTCCTCTTGTTCTGGATCAGCATCAACTATCTCCCATGTCCTACCAGCCATTACNAATCTTCTAGTNTTATTTATCGAATCTTCATTATTATCTCCCAATGATAATACAAATGCCTCATCTACAGAGCCCAGAATCTTTCTAGTAACTGCATCTCTAACTCTATATGAGGNNTCATCAGGTATCATTGATAGGTGATCCATTCTTGTTTTACCCAATCTTCCTGCTGGAGAGAACCAACCATTTTTAAGAGATTTTGGAAGAACTTTAATGAGTTTATCTAACCACCTCTTTTTCTCTAAATCAGTATGCTCTTCCTCCCAATGAGGNCTTTCTGTAGGAAAATCTCCTCCTATTTTCTCTGCCAATTCTCTNCATAATTTAGTCGTCCATGTAGTTGGATCAGAGTTTTTTGGATNTTCTATTAGACGAATTAACCACCTATCATCAAGTACTTTTAGGACTCCTAATGTGTGCTCATGTTCCCATGTTTTGAAAATCGAAACTTTTTGTAGTATCTNTGTTGGTTTNTCTAGAGGNACGACTCCTCTTTCGATAGCCATTTGTAAAAATTGATTTGCTGCAACAATACGTGGATTTGTACGCCAACTAACACCTCCAATCTCACCGTTCATNGCTCTGCGAGCTATTACGCTACATTCCGAAATACCATCAACTTCCCACGCAAGAATTTCTCCCGCTCCAGTCCCTCCTAGGTAATGTTCGGCCCTTCCTACTCGTTGCAGTAAACTATCTACAGATCTCGGACTCTGCAATTGATGAACTTTTTTTATTGAACCAATATCAATTCCTAATTCGAGACTACTTGTGCATATCAGGCCATTCAACTCACCATTCAACAATGATTTTTCCACATCTCTCCTTGTCTCAGCTGCAAGACTACCATGATGAACACCTATTTCCAAATCAGGCATAATTTTCTTCAATCTTTGTGAGACTGTCTCTGCTGTACTTCTAGAATTTACAAAAACTAGAGCAGGAAAATCTTCTTTTAATGTCTTAGATAATCTTCTAAATGCTGCTACAGAGTCTGGAGAAATATGCCACTCTGTGGAAAGTATCTCGTCTTCGGTACTGGCTAGTTCTTTATGCACTAGGACATCAGTCTTTCTTGGTGCTGGTCCTATTATTGGCATAGCATCTTCAGAAAACCATTTGGCAACTTCTTCTGGATTCCCTACCGTTGCTGATAATCCAATAATTTGCAATTTTTCTGGACAATATTCCTGTATTCTTTGCAAACCAACTAGTAACTGCGAACCCCTTTCAGAACCTGCCATATCATGTACTTCATCCAGAATAATTGCCTTTAATCCTGCTAGATGTTTCCTGAGGCGGCTTCCTAAAAGCATTATCTGTGCAGTTTCAGGTGTCGTTATAAGTAAATTTGGGGGCTTTTTTGACTGTTTAGTTCTTTCTTTTTGAGAAGTATCGCCATGCCTAAGTCCTACTGATAATCCAACAGGTTCTAACATTTTTGACAATCTCCTATCTATATCTCTATTTAGGGCTCTTAATGGAGTAATATACAATATTGAAAGACCGCTCCATTCTTCAGTTAGACATTTAGAAATTATTGGTAAAACAGCAGATTCAGTTTTTCCACTACCAGTAGGGGCCACAAGTAATCTATCGTGCCCATTCACTATCTCGGGTATTGCCGCTTCTTGTATTGGCGTTAAAGTCCATCCTAAGTCCGTAATTAAGCTATTTACACTTGAGTGTAAGTGCTCGTTGACTCCACGCATAACCTCTCCTCTCATGCCCAATAAGAAAACCCTGTGTTCAATAATTCACTCTATTATTCATGATTTTATTCTGAACTACACATGAAAGGAACTATCTCTAGTGAGTCATTCGGCGTAGTGATTGCCATGGCACGTTCACGACGAAATCAAGTTGGCCCTCTCAAAAAATGGTGGAATTCGCAAAGCGAAAATCACTTTAGGATAATAGGAATAATTTCTTTATTATCTATTGCAACTTTCCTTTGGACAATGTCCTTTTTATTCCTTCTTGGAGGAACAACTGATCCTGAAAGAGATCATTTAGTACCACATCATTGGCTAGGTCTAATAATTTCTATTATTATCTCGTTCTATGNNNTACCAGAATTNCTCTATTTTTTGAATCAAAGACAAACATTACAGGATATTTTGAACTTAGANTCCAGATCAGAAGTTCTGAAAAGAAGAAAAGAAGCAGAAACAGCAGCTGATTTATTGGGATTAAAATATCGCGCNAGATTAAAAGGNCTGTATGAANAATTAGGAATAAANGTAAAAGGTAAGAGATTTGCAATTGATTCATTACCGCCAAGANGAAATAAATCTACTAATTTAANGGAAGCTTCTGAAGAGGAGGAATGAATTGCCAACTTCAGATACAACAAATCTATCTAATAATAATCCAGTTAATGAGTTTCTTCGAGAAGCGTTATTGGCAATAGGTTTAGTCTTACTAATCCTAGGATCTTTGTGGATTGCTACAGGTCAATTTCCTCCAATGGTGGTAGTTGAATCAGGTTCTATGATGCATGATACAGAAGATGGTTCATTGGGNGCTATAGATCCTGGTGATTTGGTATTAGTCATGAATCCAAATAGGGTAGATATAGTAACATATGTCGAAGCAATGGATGAAGGCAACCAAAATTTTGGATATACTAGTCACGGAATGGAAGGAGATGTAATTATATACAGTAAAAATGGAGGTAGTGATACTCCAGTAATCCATCGTGCAATTCTAAAAGTTGTTTCAAATAATACTCAAGAGGGAGAGAAAACTTGGGATGTTTTAGGAACTTCTTTGAGAAACGTAAACAGTGTAAATTTAACAATCAATTATCCCTGTAACTANCATGGAGGAACATATAATTTAGAAATAATTGATTGGAAACCCAATCATTCTGGATTTATNACTACCGGAGATAATCCGAATAGTAATGGTTGTAAAATAGATCAATTAGCAGCCACGGGGCAAGATGGCAGGAATGGTTTGAAAGATGAGTCTGGAAATCCAGTAACTGCAGTAAAAGATGAATGGGTTATCGGTGTTGCATCTTCAGAAATACCTTGGATAGGTGCTATCAAGTTGTTTACATCNAATACNCATCACTTTGTGACNGAGGAAACTTGGNCAAACTTNTCATTCACNATTCTTTTTGTAATTTGTTCTCCAATGATTTATGAATCAATATTTAGGAAGAATGAGANGCTATCAAANTCTGAAGAAGAATAATCANAAGTAAGACATAATTACAGGAATTATGAGAATAAATAAGAATATAAAACTACTATTATTGCTTATTTTATTTGCCCAAGATTCTATTTTTATTGGATGGATGCCCCTATTAAAAATCTCATTGTAGAAAGATAGTGAAGAATGTACTCCATCTTTTACGATGTGGCCCCCGTCGAACGGAATCATTGGAATAAGGTTAGCAAAACCGAGTAAGAAGTTAATCCAAGCCAACCAAAATAAGAATGTAAATAACATAATCAGACCTGAAGTGCCAATTATTGATGCAATTACTCCATCTCCTGCTGTTAGCATTGCTTGTTCTCTNAGATTCATTACTTGGCCATCTCCTGCTATTGGTACGCCGAGCATCAGAAGTGGCATTATTGCAGTGATTATTACTGCACCTAGGATATTATCATCATTTACTGCATTCAATATTGATCCATATCTACTAACTCCTGCTNNTCCATCGCTCAGACCGCTAACTCCAAGNAANGGAATGTTTGAATCAGGGCCTACTCCAACNTCTTCGAGATANTTTCTTGTTTCTTCTAAATTACAACTATCATCTTGTTCACACAGCCCTATATACCAATCATGACGATCCATTAGAGTCACACCAATATCTCTCTGACTCTGTTCAGTTTTNTGGTTGAAATCAGCTGCACTCCATGATCCTGAAAGTACTGTTAGTGTTATTTCATCACCTGGTTGGAATCCATCCATTTCTTCGCTAAAAATCTCATAATCAGGTACTGGAATGCCATTCATGTGCGTAATTATCTCATAGGGCAAAAGTCCAGATTTTTCAGCACCTGTATCTTCAATTATTTCTACTGCATGAACTCCTGGATTTTTTGCTACAAATCCATTAGCAGTTGATGACAGTAAAATTATAACAATATATGTTGCAATTAAATTGATTGATGGACCAGCAGCAAATAATCTCATCCTATCTCTTCGAGGTGCCCTATACATCTCTTCTTGCTCCGGTTCTGCAAAAGCACCCATAGGCAGAGGGCCAACTAAAAGTAATCCGAAACTACGGATTTTCATTCCATGTGCTCTGGCTTGAATTCCATGACTATATTCATGGATTATTATGGCCACTATTAATGCTAAAACTGGCCACCAAAAGGGCACAAAACTCGTAACTCCTGGTATTAATAACAAATCTTGAGCNGGAATTGGTTCTCTTGGAGGGCTCGTAACACTACTCCCAAAACTCAATAATAGTAGTAATATAACTCCCGTCATTACAAAAAGACAAATCCAAATCGAAAACTCGCCATATATTCTCCAGAATTTTCTATTACTGGAGACTTTATCTAATANTTTTTGNCCCTGTCTTGTTCTAAGCATTAGGATTATTCCNAGGACTCTTGTAGCGTCCCATTTATCTAAAACTCCATTTTCTTCTAACATTATTAAACCGAAGTACCATATTCCAATTACTGTTACAACAATTATNGAGTTACTAATTTCATANATCAGAAACAANAAAATTAACGGNAGTANAANACNTCTNCTNNGCCTTTCTTGNTCTCTCATGTATNNGGGTNACTCTTTACCTTCTTCAACCCGTTGCCCNCANTAACACAAATAACATTACTAATATCGNCATCCGANGNNCATGGAAGATACTTCTTCGGANNATTNATNNNNTAGATNANAAATCTATTAATTCTTTAATTCGNAAATCTGNAGGNCTCAANAAAATACTCAAANAAGCNGAATTNNNAGANATNNAANANNAATTAATCCANTCTAGANANTAAATTTGATGAAATTGAGACTAGAATGTCTGATCCACTTTCTGATTATTAATTTCTAATCCTTTTGGAAAAATCAGTAAAAAAACACAATCGTTATAAATAATTTAGCAATGCTTGTTTTATGCCCAAATTTATGTACTCAGGAAGTTATACTGCCAAAGGCGCTGCTGGAATTCTCAAAGAGGGAGCAACAGCACGTAGAGATGAGGCTGCGAGAATCGCAGAATCATTCGGAGGAACACTAGAATCTTATTACTGGTGTTATGGAGAAAAAGATTTCATGTGTATCATGGACGTTCCTGACAAGGTCAAAATAACCGCATTCGCTCTTGCAGTTGGTGCATCAGGAGTTTTCAATGGAAAATTAACTCCTCTAATTACAGTAGAAGAAATGGATGAGATAACCAGTGTCGAACTTGGTAATTTTACCCTTCCAGGCCAGTAAGAAGTAAATTGAAACTTTACTAGAGATTGGTATCAATCATTGATTAATATTGAACTCAGAATCTAGTTTAGAAGTTATAGTTGTAATATCTTCTACAATTTCAAATAAGGAATTGTCCTGTGTATAAACCAAAAGTTTTCTCCCTCCATCTATTCCCTGGTATGCACATATTGCATCCATTCTTATTCTTGTCATTCCACCTTCGGTCATTGCCATAATCCAGTTTGTCATTAGGCCGGCCGCGATGAAAATTGTTTTTAGTCTATTCCCCTTTATTATCATCCAAAATTAAATGATATTATTCTTGGATTTTTTCTAAATCATTATTTAGATTATGATGGGTTTTCAACTAGATAATCGATATAGTCCAAAACATCTTGGAAATTTTCATCAGGAATCTCTTTGTAAGATTGCCCAAATTTGCCTTTGACACAGATAGCAACGTGAGCATAAGGATTCCTCCCTTTGGGATGGTTCTTGGATGGCGGTAATTTACCTTCTAATTTATCTCCAGCCTTCTGAATATATGCCCACACCCTTTTGGCGTTATCTTGATTCATATATCTTCGAAAACCCGATTTAAAATAGGCCTTACTATTCCATAATCTTAGGGAAAGTGTTATGGGATATTTTAATGTGCTACACATCATGACTAGTAAATCAATAGCACTTGTAGTAATACTTATACTCAGTACTACAATAGGTCTGAGTACTACAAATTATGCTTCGGCAGAAACGGATTCTAACTCTGAAACAAATAATTCTCCGACACAAGAAGTCGGAGATTGCGATCCCGATGTAGAACGCCCTTTGGAAGTACAGCAAGCATCTTACTTGCCACCTGGTAAATTTCAAGCAGAGCCAGCAGTAGTCTTCATCGATGAGACATTTACGTTCACATATCATTCACAATCGGGAGAAGGCCCATGGGGGCATTCACAACCTAAAATTCATAATGGCTGGTTTCAAATTGACAATCAAAGTGGTGAGATAGACCTCTATGATGATGGAACACACGGAGATGCTGTATCAGGAGATAACGTATGGACAAGATCATGTATTCATTTCTCTCAAAACTCATTAGTTTCTGGAGATAAATACACAGAAAGAGGACATGTAATTGGACTTGATCCAAATCTTAGAGGCAGTGTTACGTCTCAAATCGAGTCAGATACAATTAGGACAACAGAAGGTGGCTACTTCATCAATATTGGAGAATCTTATGGAGAGAGATGGGAAAACAGCTGGGGACTTGTCAGCCCGTCTTTTTGTGCCGCATGTTATGATGCATGGAATGTTTCTGGACATGTTTTTGACTTTATTGTAATTAATAGCAGAGATTATGTAGGCGGAGCAGGTTATATTCGAAATCATGATCCTGTTGGCAATATAGGCATTAATACTCCTTGCGTGTACAATTCTCACTGTTATACATCAATTGATGGACTTGAACATCCTGAATTTCGAGGCATAATAAGTATGATGGAGACTCGTAATTATGGATTGACTCATGAGATGGGGCACGGTTTCATGGGCCTGGAAACTCGTGATTTTCCAGAGGAGGGTGAAGGTGCATGGAATGAAGGAGATGGCGCTCACCTAGATAGTGATACAACGGTGAGAGGAGATATATCTGGTCCATTCTGGGATCCTAATAGGGGATGGCCTTATGCAGTACAAATAGAAGATGAGAATGGTCAACGTACTGAAGTACGCCTAATTCATGATAACGGCTCTTTTCAGATTATCCCTGATAGTAATGAACGTCATATTTGGTCCGATATTTTCCTATATATGTCTGGATTTCTCTCTGCTGAAAATGCAACCGAAGTCAATTATAAATTAGTAAATGAGTCTATTGAGGGTTGTACAGAAGAAGAATATGCTCTCTTCTGTACCGAGACGAATGTTACTGCGGAAAGAGTCATTGAGTTTGATACTCAAGATTTCATAGACAGGTACGGAGAAAGGATACCTGCCCATGATGGTGATGAAAGCCAGATAAATCTAGGAGTTCTACATATCAGTGATAGAAATCATACAGAGGCAGAAATGATATGGTTCACAGAAGAGTACAAGGAATGGGCATATTCTAGTGAATCTGAGCCAAGTAACTGGAATTTTACGACTTCAGATCCATGGAATTTTGCAACAAGAGGGCTTAGTTCGGTTACAATAGATCCTGCTCTAATGACAGAAAGACTATTGGCTAATACGACTTTATTATCATCAAATGGAGAACCCAATCCTTGGCCTGAGCCAGATAATTGTAAAAAACAATTCGAGATAGATAATCCAGAAAATTTGACATCAACAGATGTTTGTGCGATATATGTTGACAAAGTATACGCTATTGATGCAATTCGTTTCGTTTACAGTGATGGGTCTTATATTGATACAGGTGGATCAGCAATTGGAGATGGTAGAGCACATATTCAATGGATTTTACCTGAAAATCAGAGTATTGTAAAAGTAGATTATAGTATTCATAATCGTATTTCTTGGAGCCCATATGATGAGGTAGATGGCATAATTAGTTCAATAACAATACATACTCAAGGTAGAGATAATCTTACTTCTATCAAAAATTTTGATACTTTGACTTACGATTATTGGAGTCCTGAACATACTCATGAGGGTGAATCAGTAATTGAAACAGGCTCTTTTTCAGAGGTTGGTCAGTTAATATATTATGTTCAGTTTGAAAGAGATGATTGTTGGTCATGTAATGACGTTACAGATGTTTTTTATCATACATTAGATGAAGACGGAGATGGTATTTATGACTATGATGAAGTTTCGGGGTGCACTGATTCTGTTGCAAATAATTATCTATCTTCTGCCACTGATGATGACGGGTCATGTGATTATGACCTAGATAATGATGGAGTAAACGATATTGATGAAGTATTAGGATGCACAAATTATACTGCAAATAACTATGCATCTCTAGCTACTGATGATGATGGGTCATGTGATTATGACCTAGATAATGATGGAATAAACGATATTGACGAAGTATTGGGATGTGTTGATTCTAGAGCTTACAACTACGACCCTTTTGCCACTGATGATGATGGGTCATGTGATTATGATACAGATGGAGATGGAATTAGTGATTTTGATGAGGTATCGGGATGTAAAGATTCCACAGCAAACAACTACGACCCACTTGCTACTGATGATGATGGGTCATGTGATTATGACCTAGATAATGATGGGGTGAATGACATAGATGAGATATTAGGATGTACAGATATTTATGCAAATAACCATGAGAATATCGCTACTGATGATGATGGTTCGTGTGATTATGATCTAGATGATGATGGAGTTAATGATGATGATGAACTGTTAGGATGTACAGATTCCACAGCAAATAATTACGACCCACTCGCCACTGATGATCATGGTATGTGTATTTACGACTTAGATAATGAAGTTAATCAACCGGATGTAATATCTGGATGTACAGATTCTAGTGCAAATAACTACGACCCACTCGCTACTGATGATGATGGATCATGTGATTATACAGAGATTATTGAATCAAAAGAAGGATTACCCGGCTTCGGTACTCTGATGGCAACCTCTATGCTACTTCTGGCTTCAATGATAAGTAGGAGAAAAGTCAAATTGTAAAAATTACTCAGAATCAAAAACATATTTTCGATAATGGGCCAATTCATCTATACTTCCCCTAACATCATCCATTGCTCTATGGCCTGAGCGTTTACTAAATCTTGGAGAATTCGGATACCATCTTCTAATAACTTCCTTTATTGAAGTCACATCTACACTTCTGTAATGGAAGAAATCATGTAATTCAGGCATATATTTCCTAAGAAAACGACGGTCTTGTCCTATTGTATTTCCACATAATGGAGGAACGCCTTCTAGACAGTGAATTCTTAGGAATTCTATCGTTTTTTCTTCTGCCTCTTTCATCGAAACTCCATTGTTCCTTACTCTATTTATCAATCCATTTTCCGTATGATGAGTTTGATTCCATTCATCCATCTTATCCAATTCTTCTTCAGGTTGAGATATTGCCAAACTCGGTCCTTCAGCGACAATTTCAAGATCACCTTCTGTGACTATTGTAGCGATTTCAATAATGGTATTCTCATGAGGGTCTAGACCTGTCATTTCCAAATCAAGCCACACCAAACGCTGTTCAACCATGTTTCTACCCTCCGACCTTCCCTTCTTAGGTATTCTCGTCATAGTAGAGATGATATGTGTTAGTATATGCGCAGAGCCGTGTCTGATGTTGGTTACTTTCAACTTTTGAAAGAGAATAAACCATTCCGTAGATTATTTACAGCAGATATGATTTCTTATGTCGGAGATTGGTTTACTGTAATTGCATTATTTATTCTAGCAGGAGAGGCTACCGATAACTCGCCACTTGCAATTGCAGGAGTATTAGTGACCAGAAGTTTTGGTATGGCATTATGTGATCCTTTCTCAGGAATGTTTGCTGATCGATATTCTAGGAAGGGATTGATGATGTTGTCTAATTTTATCTCTCTTGTTGCACTTGTTTCTGTTGTAGCATTCGACCTGTTGAATAATTTATTCTCATATTATTTTCTAGCTTTTGTAATGGTTCTAGCTAAGTCTTTATTTGATCCTGCTGA
>NHGE01000037.1 GCA_002172375.1 Euryarchaeota archaeon TMED129
CTACAGCACTTGCTTCCCAAATCAAAACTCTAGCATCAAAAGGCTTTGGTATTATATATTCGGGCCCAAATTGGATATTTTCATCACTGTAAGCAGACAATACATCATCAGGCACAGGTTCTTTTGCCAATTTTGCAATTGCTTTAGTCGCAGCCATTTTCATCCCTTCTGTTATTTCTTTAGTTTGAACATCTAGTGCACCTCTGAAGATATAAGGAAAACCCAACACATTATTGATTTGATTGGGAAAATCAGATCTCCCAGTCGCTATTATTGCGTCATCACGAACTTCATTTATCTCACTAGGTAGTATTTCAGGATCTGGATTAGCAAGAGCGAATATCAAAGGTTTTTTTGCCATACTAGCAATCATTTTTTTACTTACTATACCACCTTTGGATAATCCTAAAAAGACATCTGAATCAATCATTGCCTTTGCTAAATCTCCATCTGGAACATCTCTAGCAAATTCTATTTTATATTCATTCAATTCTCCTTTTTCCATTCTATTTTTTGTTAGAATACCATTGGAGTCAATGAGCATTATATTGTCTTTTGCAACTCCTAATTTTACATAGTGCTTTGCACAAGAAATAGCAGACGCACCTGCTCCTGAAACTACTACTTTTACATTTTCAATACTTTTTCCAACTATTTCCAACCCATTCAATAACGCTGCACCTGAAATAATTGCCGTTCCATGTTGGTCATCATGCATCACAGGGATGTTTAATTCCTCTTTTAGTCTACGCTCTATTTCAAAGCATTCTGGAGCTTTAATATCTTCAAGATTTATGCCACCAAAAGTAGGAGAAATCGCTTTAACAGCTTCAACAAAACCATCAACATCAGTTTTATTTATTTCTATATCAAATACATCTATGTCTGCAAATGCTTTGAACAACAATCCTTTACCTTCCATAACTGGCTTACTGGCCAAACTACCAATATTGCCTAGGCCCAATACAGCCGTTCCATTACTAATTACTGCAACCAAATTTCCCTTTGCAGTATATTTGTAAACATCGTCGGGATTATCTTTTATTTTATTACAAGGATAAGCCACACCAGGAGAGTAGGCAAGCGATAATTCTCTTTGAGTTCCGTGTGGTTTTGTTGGTATCACCGTTATCTTACCAGCCGGATTGGATGCATGGTATTCTAAAGCCTCTTTTTCGAGTCTCTTATCGTTCATCTCTGATTCCTCCGGCAATACCTGAGAAACAATCTCATATCACTCTATCCTGAGAAATTACNTCTTTTGAAGCCCATTCAATGAAATAAATACTATNTTGNATTGTAAATTAATTATTATTNTATGTCTGAGCAAAGTATAAACTTCCTACCCATTCATTGATAAGTTGTACAACGAGGAGATTGCTCCATGTTCTTACNTAGTAGTGNCAGAACTTTCATTTTTAATTTATGCTTCTTCATAAATAAATTTGATTTAATTTTTGCAAGTTTTTGCATTAAATCAGAGCATTATATCATTGATTTGATATGGTTTTGCAATCAATNATCGAAAGGNGANATGGNATGAGTTCTAAGTTAGNAACAATCACTGTTACATTATTAATGGTCTTATTAC
Organism: Euryarchaeota archaeon TMED129; assembly: GCA_002172375.1. GTDB lineage: Archaea > Thermoplasmatota > Poseidoniia > Poseidoniales > Thalassarchaeaceae > MGIIb-O3. Next base: position 1,592 of record NHGE01000037.1, read on the forward strand.
CATGGTCTTCCTTAGTATCAGATGAATTAGATAATGGTTCTCAGAAGAATAATTTAGTTACTCAAAAGTCTTGGGGAGTAGGTGGAAGTAATGATACTGGTTGGCTNGAATTAGTTGCTGAAGGAGCAGATCCAATNAACAACACATTAGCATATGGAGATTTATTTTTAGATTTCGCACCAGGAGCAATTGTAGATAATCTAACATTTGAAATATCTGTCAATGGTAGCGATGGTTATTGGGTTAATCAACCACAACTAACTCTTGTAAATACTCAAACAGAAATTCTTGATTGGTCTGGAAATGGAGACTTAGGGCGCCAAAATAACTTTTCTAATAACCCATCAAGTGTTAATCAGGGTATTCTTGATGCACCATTNNATCCTAATTCATTAACAGATGCATATTGGNACTTNCCTACTGGNATTACAATTGANGATTTGATAATAGAAGCACTTAGACCAGTTGATCCAAAGGTTTCTTTTTCACCAGTCGAAATTACAATACATGACACTGCTGTAAATCCTGTAGATGGCAGTCTTTTCATGTTGGTAAATGAAGATTTGATTAGACTTGACAATAATTCGATAAAGCATATAATTGATATTGAATCAGAAATTTATGGTCGAACTTTAGTGGTAGATGACAAAAATAAACAATTAATAATTGGGACTTCTAATGGTAATGTGTATGCAAGAGATTTATTCACATATTCTTCATTGAATTCATTTCCTGATGATACAAACATTTCAAATTCGAACCCTTTAGTAACTTCATNTATTGATGCTTATGATATTTTATGGACTAGTTCAGAGTGTAATTTAAATTATCTCGAACCTGGAAAAGGATCTTTTTGGGTGTCACAACCACTTTGCAAAGATAATGAAACTTCTATAACTCCTACTGACATGATTATCGAGAATGATACAATCTTGATCNGTACAATTGATGATGGAATAGTNGTAGTCAATTATACATTTGGAAGTGGAGGATTAATTTTTACTGATGCTGGAGAGTTCCCTAAAATCACTTCAAATAATTTCCTTTCTAGTAATTCAATTACAGATATGGAATTGATTAATGATATTTTATATATCGCTAATAATAATGCTGGAATAGATCGATATAATATCGCATCTTCCACTTGGATACCGTCTTGGACATCAAATAATTGGCTTTCTTCTAATCAGATTCATGCATTATCTTCAACACCGGGNTGGCTATACATTTCTACGGGTAATGATNTACAAATATATGATACCAATTCTATGATTTACAGCTCGACTATTTCTTTTGCAGATATGGGATTACAATACAGTGGACATTCAATTAATGTATGGAATAGTGATAATTTACAGCGTGATCCAACTTCCAATACTGTTTTAGTTGGAGATTCATCTGGTAAANTAGTAACAATTATCGATGAAGATGTTACTGGAGAGATAATAATAGCTACAAGTCCAGAATCTGTAGAAGATGCTACAGTAACAGTATTCATTGATGATGGAGAAAGAGGAGAAATATGGATAGCCGGAACGACTTTAATCGATCGTTTTGACAAGAAAGAAAAACTTTGGAAAGAAACTATAGATATNCAAGAATTACGCAATAGCTATGAAGATTCTGAACTTCCTGTAAACATTAATGAAATAACATCAATATTACAAGACTCAAATGGCAGAATTTGGATAGGAACTGATTCAGGATTATTCGAATTAGATTTGGATGGTAACTTACTCACTACTGGCAGCACATCATCTTCAGCAAATTATGTAATTAATGGAAATTATATTACCAGCATCGCTCATGATTCAAATACAAACGCACTGGTAGTAGGNCATTTACAAGACGGNGTTAGTATAATTAATACNTCTTCTGATACTGTATTGGCGCTTTTTAGTTCAGNAGATGGATTAGATTCGGATAGTATCAGGGAAGTTGTAACAAGGTACGGTGTTGCATACTTTGCGACACCTGATGCAGGNGTNATGCGTATAGATTTGAATGGTCCAACAATCATNGGCTCTTGGCAATCATTAGGTGCAGATAATTTAGAGGCAACTCCNATAGCTGTAGATGGNGATATAATATATCTTGGTTTACCGGGTTTTGGACTACTANTGATTGATAGAATTACGGGAGAAATATCAGATCTATGGACGGAAGAAGATCCTAACAGTATACCTGATAATGATGTAATTTCTTTATCATTAGACTTTTATGGTGGTCTTTTAGTAGGTTCTGATACAAATACAAATAATAATTGTTGGAATAGGGGCGATTGTGGAGAATTAGCACGTTGGGATGGTAACCAATGGGAATTACTTCCTACATCAATCCCTGGTGGAAATAATGATCCTTATGCGTTTTATGATATAACAAGTGATGCAGATGGAATTTATGCAGGTACAAATAGAGGTGCATGTATGTGGTTTTGGCCTACTGCCAACGAACCTGACATAACTTTGAATGAATGCTGGAATGAACAAGGAGGAAATAATAATGATGAACTTAGTGTACCTTCCAGATTTGTTTATGGTGTATCAAAAATTGGTGTCGACACTCTTTATGCAGGTACAGATGAAGGAGTTGCAGTGATTAATACTGCTAATGGAACAATAATGGATGTTTGGACCGCAGGAGATGAAACCCAAAGAGCCAGAATAATAAAAATAGAGGATATAGTTTACTTAGGCTTTGAGAATACTGGTATTGCTAGATACAATATGTCTAGCCAACTATGGCTAACGCCTTGGGACGGGACTCAGGGATACATAGAAGATGACGATGTTACTGTAATAATTCCAGGACTAGATTATGGTACTATGTGGGTAGGAGGAGATTTCGGTATAACTTTAATTGATGTAATAAATGACACTATTTTGATTGATTGGGAAAGAGGGGACAATAATAATGGCCCAACTTTGCCACAAACAGCTCCCAGCGATATAATTATTGTTGAGGATATAATGTATTATTCACTTCAGAGAGGGCAGTCTTGGAATCAGAGAGAAGAGATATATCGAATTAATATGTTAAATAATTCAAGTATGGATACTTTGAATGCAGGAGATCAGGCAGGATTTGATGGAGTAATACATGGTATTGAAAATGTAGGTAATGAATTATGGATCAGTGTACGTGAGAATGGATGGTGGGGCAACCCTGGAGACTCGGGGACTATAGTAAGATGGAATATTACAGATAATAACTGGTCAAATAATTTAGAAACATTAGGTGATGTTGAAAGAGTAAATGCCCAATATCTGGGCGATTGTTTTCCTATAACTACATCCTGTGAATTATGGGTTGCTTATGGTGAAAATATTCTACGTCGTTTTTCAGCAACAAATATGACTTTACTAGATCAATGGAATGATGTAGATGGAAGAATTAGAGGAATGGCTGAGTTTGATGGTGAATATGTATTTGCAAGTATGAATGGAATTTTACGGTGGGATCCAATAAATGAAACATGGCTTTCCCCATGGCTTCCTGATGACGGACTACCTAGTGATGCGGAAGTTGATTTTTATTCTATGGAAGTAATAGGAAACTCACTCTGGCTATCTTCAGGTGCTTATAATGACGGTCTCGTTATGGTATTATATGATGGAAATTGGACAACATGGGATATAGATAGTGGAGACATTCCAGATGGTTATGGTGCCGATATAATATTCTGCGATGATATTGTTCATTTAGCAATAGGTTTCCAGGGTGGTTGGTGGCAATCAGGAGGCGGAATTGCTAGATTTGATACTGCTGATCATGATGGTGATGGAATAACTAATGAATGGATTTCTCCAATAACTACTGATAATTCTCAGATGGCAAGTCGTGACCCACGTGCCTTAGCTTGCGACAACTCGAATAGAATACTATATATCGGATTTAATACAGACTCAGTTGGTATTGATCGTTTTTCATACAATTCAAATAATTTCTTAAATTCATTAGATGATACTAATGGCGTTTCTGAAGGCAGTGTTTTTCCTGGTGGGATGTTATACGACAACGGTCTTTTATTAGTTGCTCACTTTGGTGATAATTCTGGAATAACTAGAATAATGACATCAGGAAATACCGCTTCAAATGGCGTAATATTAGATGGTGGAATGGACGCATGTTCAATAGTCAAATCTCCTTCTTCAGGATCGAGAATATATGCCATAGGTAGATCTGGAGAAAATACAGGCATTAACAGAGTAGATAGATTAGATAATACTGGACTTATTCAGGGAGGATTTGATGAATTAGTTGGCCTACCCGGAGGTTCAGTACAGGAAATGATTTCTAATTCAACACATGTTTGGGTAACTAGTAGTGACTATTTTGATGCTTATTGGGGATCTACTATTTTGCAGGGCGAAATAATAGAAAATGGCTCTATAAATTGGCAGTATGGTGTAAGGGTATTTGATGATATAATTAATGAATTGAGATTAGATGGAGAAAAGGTCTGGGTATCTACAGTAGGTGGAGGTCTTATGTATCTAAATACAACTGACAAAACACTGAATCAATTACCTTCTGCACTTCACAGAAATATGGACGGCTTATTCCTTGATGACGAAATTCTTTATGTCGGTCTAATGGGTTACGATAGTTCTTCTGCCGGTTTTCAATCACTAGACACTGAGAAAGAAACCTGGGGGCATGGAAGCCTAATCGCAGGATTACCAAGTAATATTGTTAGAGATTTTATTGAATACAATGATCACATATTAATAGCAACCAATGGAGGTTTAGGCTTGTGGAATACTACTATATCTGGATGGGACAATCCAATAACAACGTTAGACGGCCTCCCCTCTTCTATTATTCAGCATTTATTGATATCCCCAAGCCCCATCAGAGGCAATGGATCAATAATTTTGGGAGGCCCTATTGGACTATCGATATTAGATCAAAATCTTTCTTATGTGACAACTCTGAATGAAGATAATGGATTAATTGGAAACTCTGTTTCAGGATTAATATATTCTCCAGCGATTTCGAGAGAGATAATAAATCCTCAAGACAATAGTTCTCAGATTATTTCACATGACGCTGCTATTTTTATTTCTCATAATGGTGAAGGCAGGACAAGACCTGGTGTTGTCGCTTGGGATTTGAATACTGATGAAGAAAATGGAACATACAACATTGATATGATTCCAAGCAATGATGTCCGCTCTGTGTCATCAGATGATTGGGGAGTTCATATTGCAACTGATAGTGAACCATTAGTACATTGGAACGGGTCAATAATGCGTATGGAATCTGGAATGGGCGTAGAAAATCTACTTTCTTGGCCCGCTTCTCAAATAATATCTGATGGTACGCATATAGTGATGATCTCTCCAGTAGGTATTGATATTATTCGGGCGAACGGTGATCATAGTACAATTACAGACAAGGTAATGACCGGTATCATTGATGCTGATATAAAAGATAACCAATTAGCAGTGGTTTCTCAAGATGGACTACATTTGTTTTATCCAATAGAAACCTTACAAGAGATGCCTAGGGAATACCAAAAGAGAGCATCTCCACTTACAGTAGTGTTTGGAGATAAAACATTGGATATTACTGACACTACTCACCCAGGAATGTCGACAATATTGGCTACTGAAGAAGATCCAATAATACTCAACTCTTCTTTAGATTCTGAAGTACAGCCTGGACAATTACCAATGTACAACAGTCCATTGATATTTTCAGCACCTCAAAGTAGCGCTTGGGTATGGGCCCAATCTCAATCGTTAAATTATTCTGGTGTCTGGAATTTAACAGACTATAATTCAGGTATTCAAACTACCTTCCAATCTGCTATTTTCAACACACCACCAGGGTCTTCTTCTTCACAATTACAAATACGCCTACAATCTCCTCAAGATGGCAAATTGAAGGTTAGATTGACCTATGACTGGAATAGATTAGAAGCCCCTACATCAATCACTAATCTAACAGATAGAGCAAATGATGGAGGAGGAATATTGGAAGCTTCGTGGTTACCTGCTCAAGATTCTGCTTGGTATGCTTATCGATTATATGTTTGGGATTCTACAAATAATCCTGATTGGACTCCTTTAAAAGAGGATTTGGATAATTTCGCTACTTATCAAAGGATACCATTTTGGTCAGAAACCTCTGCAACAATTTCTGAAGCAAATCAAGATGGTATGATTAAACCACTTTCTAATGATAGACAATATAGGGCAGCTATTGTAATTGAGTATCAAGATGGCTCTCTTGGTGAACCAATGTCTTGGGAAGGTAATGCAACTCCGACCGATGAAGTACCAGCTCCTCCAGAGTGGCTTTCAGTATCTGCCCTACCAGGAGGCATTGCAGGAGTGGTAAATGCAGAATGGTCAGCATGTAACGAACTAGATCCTTATTTAACTAGAATATGGTCAGTAAAACAAGAGATAAACAACGCTTTAGCATTAAATAATGCATCTGATTTATCATTTGCCAGTGGAAATAGTACAGTATTAGAATTGGAAGGAAATGTACCATATTGGTTTGCCATAGTTTGCGTTGATCAAAATGGGCAGTCGGATCCAGAAAATGCAACGATCTTCGGACCTGTTGTTACCGCAGGCGGACTAAATGACGGCATACCTCCTGCACAGGTTTCTGACGTTAATGCATACGATATTGCGAGTGACGAAGGAGGTAGAATAGGAATTACATGGTCCCCAAATCTTGAGAATGATTGTTCTTATTACATTATTTATGTTCTACCCGCATCAGGTTTCCAACCACCTAATAGTGTAGATGGTTGGCCAACTTCTTCTTATATTTCAGATTGNAGTACTAGNAATACAATTATNGATTCTATAGGAGGGACAACATTAGAGAATGGAATNGCATATTGGATAGGAGTTGTTGCTGTAGATGATTGGGGTAATATGGCGGTTGAACCCGTCAATGTAGTTACTACAACTCCTTACAGTGATACTGATTCAAGTGCAGCCCTTCCTCCTGAGAAAGTTTCTGGTTTACAAGCATGGGATCATCCTTTAGATGATGGTACTGCAATAGATGTATCTTGGAACAGAAGCATAGCTGATGATTTCAGTCATTATACTATTTGGGTATCTGAATATCCACTTGCAAATTTAATTGATATCAGTCAACATTGTGAGGAAAACAATTGTAATTTATTAATAATCAATCAAAGACAAATTGAAAACTCATTAAAATTAGAAGTAACTTTGGATAAAGCATTGTACGGTAATGAACCTTCAGATTTATTNTCAGATGATATTAGGCCCTCTATNCCATTGTACGTGGCAGTTACAATACACGATTTAGCAGGTAATGTACATTTATCAAATCTTGAAGATAACATAGTTATTGTAACTCCTATAGACAACAGAGGAGATATATATCCTCCAGATAGAATGGATTCACCAATTCTTATTGATCGAATACCTGATTTTGGAGATGGAATGTTTGTACAGTTTGCACAGAGCGAATCATCTGATGTTGTTGAATATTGGATTTATGCTATAGCAGGCAATCCATTTACACAAGTAAATAATATTCAACCAGCATTGATTGTCGATAGAGATGCAGAGATGCCAATTCTATTACAACACTTATCCGATGGACAANCTCTTGGNCCGTCTTTACCAATTTGGGTCGCTATTGTCCCTGTTGACTCATCTTCAAACGCTTGGTATGANAATTTAGCAACTTCTATGATTAGTTTAGTCGATGAAAGCATATTAGATCCAGGTGCACATTTNCCAGTACTCTCTGGTGTCCAATCATACTGGAATCTTGCAGGAACAGATATCGAAATTATTTGGGATATATCTAATGATGAGAAGGTCACTTCTTACAGTGTTTATTACAGTTTAGAACCATTTTCAGATACTAGAAACTCCTCTCTTCTTGCAGATAATATAACTTCAAATACAATCTCTTTCAACTTATTTAATGGCATTGAAATTCAACAATCAGAAACATATTGGATAGCCGTGGTTGCTTCAGATGGAGAGGCTCAAAGATTAGGAGTAAATCCATTGGAAGTTAAACCTTGGACCGATTATACTCCTGGTGGAGGAGGATTACTTGATGATGGNTCGGGTATTTCNTGGATGGAACAGTTATTAGATGGTAATATGAATTTTATCATAATATTAATCTCTTCAATTTTAATATTTATTGGTGCTGTTTTGATAATAAAACCAAGAGATAAAGTAGCCCCTGNGCCATGGGAAATGGGAACAGANGAGGTAAATTTGGAAGATGAATTAACACAAAATGATGAGGATTTGGAAGATATAATTATTACTCCAAAGGAAACNATTGTCTCNAAAGATGATATTGAACAAACTCAACAATTTGACGATTATGNTATAGCAGATATAAACCCAAATACAAATATGATTTCTTCTGACGTAGAAAATGAACTATTAGATTCTAAGAAAGCATTTGCAGATTCTATGGAAGATTTAGATAAAATGGCNGATTTAATGGATTCTGAAGATTTAGATAAAATGGCTGACAGTTTATCTAAAGAAGGCATAGATACATCATTCCTGGATGATATGTTAGAAGACCAATAGACATTGAAAGGTATACCCGTTCGGCTTAGATATGCCCAACTCTGCAGAACCTCATTCACAAGTTTGGACTGCAATGGCTTGGGATGGAAAAAAGTCTATATTAGCACCAGATTTACATTTTAATAGACTTTTTAGACATTCCCAGATTCTTGGCATAGAGATTAATGATGATTTACCAAAAATTATTCTTAATAAATTAGAAAAACAAGACCAGTTTGAAAATTTGGATGAATTAAATTATGAAATACCATTTTTAGTAAAGATCATCATCAAAAAAGATGGTGAGATATTTATTCAAACTCGTAAAAATAAGCATTGGCAAGATGATCCTTTGCAGGCTATTTCAATGAAATTACCTGATTTTGAATTGCCTATACTGGGAACTAAACACGGCAACTGGCAACCATATGACGAAGCAAGAAAGCAAGCCATTAATCATGATTCTGATATAGCACTCCTATTCAAAAATAATCTGTTAATTGACGGAGATTATTGTTTACCATTGATGTTAGATAATGATGGCGTTGCTTATCATCCAAGCAATGTCGATGGAGCCTTAGATTCTGTAACATTGCAATTTTTGAGAAATGATGTAGAAGAACTTGGGATACCAATTAGAAGTGCTAAAATAAACCTCAAAATGCTATCAAGAGCTTCCGAACTTATTGTTATAGGGAGTGGTATGGGAGTTTGTTCAGTTGGCTCAATAGATGGAACTCCGATAGGAAAGCCAAAGGGTAAATTGTATCAAGTAGCAAGAGCGGTTTGGTTGAATAAATTAAATAATGATTGGCAAAATTGGAATTTCCTGAGGGAGCTTTGATGTCTCAAATTTTACACCGAATATTTGAAATTGAAAAGGACAATAGTCCTTTAATATCTATATTATTGTCAAATAGAAAAACCTCATTACCTCTGATGGATGAATTATTGTTTCATTCATCAGGGCCAATTACAGATTTATCAGAATATTCATTCCTACCTTCATTAGACAGTTTGAGAATATTATTTTTTGAACCAGAAAAGAATAATTATCAACAAACACAAGATTCTGCACTTGATGGAAACATTTTGTTAAAAAAACCTATTCCTTTACAAATGCTTATTCAAGAATTAGTTAATAATCAATGGTCTACAATAAAGGAATATCGACCTAAGGACTTATCAGAAGCAATGGAAATAATGGAAAGTTATGAAATAAAGTGTAATTCAGAAAGTAAATTACCCATAATACCAGGAGGATTTGCTGGTTTGTTGGGTTATGATTTGTCAAGATGGACAAATTCAATATTTCTTAATCATGTACCAAAATCTGGAAGTTTATTGGGAGTTATGTGGAGGACTGAAGCATGGTGGGTGCATGAAAGAACAACAAACCAATTACATTCAATTTCTTTTGAGAATCATTCTTGGTCAAAAATGACATTCAATGACGAAGTTAACCAACATCCTTATCCATTAATTCCAACAAAAAATATCGTACCTGATAGTGAAAGCGATGCAGATCATGCTAGAAAAATATCTCAAATCAAAGAAGCAATAGTCAAAGGTAATCTTTACCAACTCAATTATGGTAGAACTTGGAAGGGAGAAATGCCAGATCATCCTTGGAATTCATTTTCACGTATGGTTAAAAATAATCCTTCACCATTTGGTGCTTGGTTATACGTCCATGATCATGGTTGGGCAGTATCATCTACTAGTCCAGAGAGACTAATAAAGACAGAAGGAAAGATAGTAAATACTCGGCCAATAAAAGGAACTAGGGCCAGAGGTTTGGATGAAGAGGCAGATCTAGATTTAAAATATGAGTTGATTTCAAGCCCTAAGGAATTAGCTGAACACCTTATGTTGGTTGATCTTGAAAGAAATGACCTAACTCCTATATGTGTTCCAGGAACTGTTCACTGGGAAAATTGGCGTATAGAAGCACTCTCTACTGTCCAACATCTTGTTAGTGGTGTCGAAGGAGAACTAGCTCCTGAAATGACAGTTGGTGACGCCTTTGTATCTTTATTTCCAGGAGGATCTATTACCGGTTGTCCAAAATTAGTAACTATTGCTGCAATTAATGAACTAGAAAAACATCCTAGAAGTGCTTGGACTGGTTCTATTGGACACATTAATTTCAATAATAAAATATCAGAATGGAACATTTTGATTAGAACACTAGAATCTCATTCTGGCCCAAATTCTTGGTATGGGACTGTACAAGCTGGAGGAGGTATAGTCAATGATTCTATTCCGTCAGAAGAAGTTGAAGAATCTCGTTGGAAAGCTGCAGCAATAACAGAAGCCACTTGGGGGTTTAGAACTGGCTTTAGTGGCACAGATCTTCCTGAAAGAAAAATGACTATAAGTCCTATTCCAAAAGTCTCTGGCCCATTAAGTAAATTAGGACCAAAGAAAAATTATATATCTAAAAATAATGGAAAAATAATCAGAGGAGAAGATAATATAGAATTTTCTCAAGTTATAATAATCGATAATTTAGATTCCTTTACTGAAAATATAGCTAACTCGATAGCTAATATGGGTAAGAATGTTAGGATATTAGAAGGTAGGCCAATAGATAAGATTGAGAATATTGATGAAACTATTAAAANATGGATTAAATTATACCAACCNTCNCATATTATTATTGGTCCAGGGCCTTCTCAACCAAATAAATCACAAATTTCTATGCATTTAGCTAGAATGGCACTTGAGGGAAAATTAAGTAATAATAATCAACATATTCCCTTNCTTGGTCTATGCTTAGGACATCAAGCAATAGGCCTAGCTGCTGGCTGGGAANTAATCGAATCNCCCCTTGGAGCTGTTCATGGTAAACCATCTGAAATAATACATGACGGAAAGGGACTATATCGTAATTTACCTAATCCAATAACTTTAATGCGTTACAATAGTCTAGTATTAATTCCCAAAAACAATTCATTGGTAGAAACATCCTGGGNGAATTTTAACAATCTTNTAATGGGNATCAGACATNCATCTTTACCAGTTTTTGGTATNCAATTTCATCCTGAATCAGTAGGTAGTCCAATGGGAAATCAAATTTTGTTAAATTTTATCAATAAGAAACCAGTTAATATTTCTAGAATTTANATCCAAAATCAGATTAAAGAACCGTAGCGTTGAAGGATAANGTATGTTTGGTNAGGTGTAGAAGNACATGCCGTCTTGTAGAATTTGTAAGCAACATTACCCCCAGAGTCAATTTGTTTCTGGTAATGGTCCACGCTACCTGACATGTGTCAGATGCGCAGTAGAGCAAGGAATGGTTGAACCTGAAGAAGTACCTCAGTTATATTCTGATGAATTAGTAAATGCTAGGATGGCATTATTTTCTCGGAGATATGCTCCATGGGTTTTAGTAATATTAGGCTGGTCATTATATTTTTCTTTTGGCAATAGCTTAGGNATTTGGTCTCTAATATTTTTTNTATCATTAATTATTATNACGCTAATTGCTCCAGTAATACATTTCTTTGGNTCTGCAAGATTTAAAGCCAATCTGCTTAAATTAACTCCTTANNTAAATTAGTATATTTAATATACTCNATATAGGNCTGTAAATTTAGAGGGAACGGAGGGTTCCCTATGAAAGCCGCGAGATTGCAATGTTGAAATGGAGGAGAAAAAAATAAAACAAAAAATACTAAATGAAAATAATATGTAGCGCAGTATAGCGTTATATGGATAATTTTGTATTTTAATCTCCCTCCTTTTACATTAGAAAANACTCTAAAATATTTTGTATAATTAAATTGTATATCGGTAGATTTAGNGTTCAAAAACGGTTTTAAAAAATAAATAATTGGAAGTGAAAAAATGAAAAATAAAATGAATATTACAAAGAATACGAGTATGTTAATAGCATTTCTCTTGGTTACAATGGCCGGTTCAGTTGGCGTTAGTGCTGATGGATCAGATCCTTTAGATCCATCCGATGGTGGAGCAGATTGGGATGGTGACGGACTTACTAATGCCGAAGAGCAAGATGCTGGAACAGATATGAATAATCCAGATACAGATAATGATGGAATGCCAGATGGNTGGGAAGTTAACTATGGTTTGAATCCAAATTCAGGAACTGACTCTAGTGCCGATCCAGATGGCGATGGNCTTACTAATGCAGAGGAATATGCTGCAGGTACAAACCCCAACTCAGCTGATACTGATGGTGACGGAACAGANGATGCAAATGATCCATTCCCAAATGACCCCAATGACGGTTCTGCTACTGATTCTGACGGTGACGGTATTCCAGATGCTTATGATCCAGATTATGAAGATGGTGATGGTAATGGAAACGGAGGCACCGATGGCGGTGGCGAAGGAGAAGANGGNCAAGGACAAGGNCAAGGNCAAGGNCAAGGACAAGGNCAAGGCCAAGGNCAAGGACAAGGCCAAGGNCAAGGACAAGGACAAGGACAAGGACAAGGACAAGGCCAAGGCCAAGGACAAGGCCAAGGTGAAGGCCAAGGACAAGGAC
>NHGE01000038.1 GCA_002172375.1 Euryarchaeota archaeon TMED129
ATTACTAACATCTTTAACTAGTTTTTGTGACCTTTCCATATCGGCTTTCCAATTACGAAGTTTTACAGAATGATCACTGTCATCTAAGCCATGAATCTTGGTCCTTAGCAATTGCTCATTCGTTCTCAATTCTTTTAGGGCGGCATCCACGGTAGAATATATCAGGCTTGCCTCGTCTACCGCACGTTCATATTTGTCCAAATTGGAAATAGAACCGCCGCCCCCAAAGGAGAGTTGATCATTTCTAATTTTAGAGCCGCCAGTCATTGCTCCTGAACTTTCTATAACAGAGCCATCTACAGTGACCATACGTACTCCTCCCATATTTTTCCTAGCAATATTCATATTTTGGACAATTAATGTATTTCTTCCAGCATACTTTATCGCTGTTTCAATTTCCGCATCATAATCAAGTAAGTCATGAACAAAACCAATTATACCAGGATTTCTGGCTACTAACAGAGTCCTTCCTTGTGGCCTATTGATAATTAATTTGTTTAAAGGGAGGAAAGTGGCCCTTCCTCCTCCGTTTTTACTTAACCATGATATACACTGCGATGCAACATTATCGTCTTTTACTACTATACTTCTTAATCCGTTACCTAATGCATGAGCTAAAGCACTTTCATGAGAGGAGTCTTTTGGAGTTGCTAATTCTCCAAGTGTTCCTAAAATACCACTAATTTCGCCACTTTGCCTTAGTTTTGATAATGCTGCAATTGTCGATGCAGAACCTGGGCGAGAAGATTTAGCCTCTTGCCTCGCACGAGCCTTTTCCAATTCACGTTCAGCGTCCCTCAATTTAGCCTCTGATTTATCTCTGTCTCCACATAAAAGTGCATCTTGTTTTTGGATTTTTCTTAATTCTTCGGCCAGAGAAGTTCTATCAACAGAAGGTGATGCTTTTTGGATATCTTCGCCTAATAATTCTTGATCATCTCTATCTAAAGTAGCAGATTCATATTCCGATTCTAAGTCAGCCAATTTATCGGAAGCTATTTGGCATAATTGTTCTGCTCTATCATAATCCAATTGAGATTTGGCATATTTTGATTGAGCGGTATTTTCAGATTCGGTTGCCTGTCCTAATCTCCTATTCAAATCACGGCCGTGTTTATCTCCTGATTGTATGGCCTTTCTAGCTTCTTTTTCTTTAATATCAGCATTTTTTAAAGATTCNTGNGCATCGGAAACTGCTTTTTTTGCCTTAATTAGATTATTTTCTGCATCNTCTCGTGCCTTTTCTGCTTTNATTAATTCCTTTTTAGAAATCGATATTTCCTGCTTTGCAAGAATTATTTTTTNCTCTTGATCNCCTATTCTATCGGCNCCTGATTCGATTAATATCTCAAATTCTTTGATNCTGTCTAAAATATCTTTTGCNTCTCCNCCTAACATTTCTTCAAGACTATTGGAAACTTTCACCATTTCTTCATCNAAATCATTTACCTTTTTTGCACTGATNGAAAGTTCAGAGGAAATTGTTTCCTTTTCATCAATGTATCTAGATCTTTCATCTCCAAGAAGTTTNAAATCATCAACTTTATTCTTNAATCTAGATTGTTGTAAAATTATTTTTGATTTATCTAAATCATCTTTTAGATCTTTAAATTTTAATGCCTGTTCTCTTTCCTTCNCCAAATCTTTGAGTCTTTTCTTTTGATCGTCCTCAAAAATATCGATTGTCTCTATACTATTATCTACCTTCTTTCTTTGGTTATTNGCTTTTCGAATTTCTTCATCATANGCAGTAACNCCCGCTACTTCTTCTAAAATTCCTCTTCTCTTATGAGGAGTCATAGTTGCAAGATTAGTAACATCTCCTTGGAGAACAATATTGTATCCATCTCCTCTCAAACCTGCTTCGGCCAATATTCTACGCATTTCTGTGGCAGTACAAGGATTTTGATTTATGGAGTATGATGAAATAGGATCTCCTTTTCTATTCAAACGCACTGAACGAGTAAAGGATACTTCTTCGGTTTCTATTCTAAGTCTTCTTCTGCCATCTGACTCTGGAGTATTAGAAAAAACTAATGTTGCACTCATATTCTTAGCGGGTTTTCCAGTACCACCTCCATTAAATATCAATTCTGTAACATTGGAAGCCCTCAAAGCCCTAGTAGATTTAGGGCCTAAAACAAATTGTATTGCATCTCCACAGTTGCTCTTTCCTGAACCATTAGGGCCGGTGATACCAGTAAATCCCTCTTCCAAAGGAATNTTAACAATTCCTCCAAATGATTTGAAATTTTCTAATTCTATCCTAGTGAGATGCATCCCATCACCTTATTCATCTACGAAAAATCGCTGACGACATTTATCGTCTCGTGCCCTTGAGGATTATGAAGGTTGAGGAGGACTATGTTCGCTCAATGCGATTATTCGATGATTAAGAAAATGCCAGAAGTATACAGATTGGACAGTACGAAGATTCTTGATTGAGTGCCATTAGGAGTGTTTATGCAATCGCCTCATCCGTTATTGATGGATTCTGTAGATGTCGCAGTCATAGGTTCAGGGATTGCAGGTTTATTCCTTGCAGTAAAATGTGCAAAGGCTGGCCTAAAGGTCGCTGTAATTACAAAAAAAGAAATTTCTACATCATCAACAAATTGGGCACANGGAGGGATTGCAGGAGTANTAGATACCGATAATAAAGAAGCTCTAGAAATGCATGTCAAAGACACCTTGGAATGCGGAGGAGGATATTGCGATGAATATGTAGTACGCTCGGTTGTTAATGAAGCTGCAGACAGAATAAATGACTTGGTTAAACATGGCGTTAGATTTGACATGGGAANTAAAGGAGAATATGATTTGAATAGAGAGGGAGGGCATTCTGATTACAGAATACTTCATTCAAAGGATCGTACTGGTGCAGAAATTGAGAGAGCATTGACTAAAGATGCACATTCTGAAATTGATGATAATTTTAAGATTCTTGAGAATTGGATGGCTGTGGATTTGATTCAAAAAAAACACGGAGATATCAGAGAAGGAGTTTCTGGAGTTTGGTGTCTAGACCCAAATGGATTAGTCCATACTCTTCCTGCGACGAATATTGTTCTGGCCACAGGTGGATCAGGAATGCTGTATAAAAAAACNACGAATCCGATTGTGGCTACTGGAGATGGAGTTGCTATGGCCAATAGAGCCGGNGCAGACATTAAAGATATGGAATTTTTTCAGTTTCATCCAACCGCTATAGGACTAGACTCAGGAGATACTTTTCTCATAACTGAAGCATTAAGAGGGTATGGTGCTATATTGATGACTATTTCTGAGTACAAAGAATGGAAGGAAGAAGGAGGTAAAAATCCTGATGATTTTTCATATATGCATAATTATTCCTCACGAGGTAGTTTAGGGACTAGAGACGTCGTAGCAAGAGCGACAGACGCGGAGATGAAGAAGAGTGGAGATAAGTATGTTTTACTTGTAACTGAGCATTTAGATAATAAAAAATTAATAATGAAATTTCCTACTATAACACAAAAATTAGAAACTTACGGAATAANAATAGGATCTGATGCGATACCCGTAACTCCTGCTGCTCATTACATGGTTGGAGGAGTTGNAGTTAATTATGAAGGACAAACAAAAAATAATGACTACATTATCACCAATCTTTATGCAATAGGTGAAGTTTCTTGCACTGGACTTCATGGNGCAAATAGGCTGGCTTCGAATAGTCTTTTGGAAGCAGTGGTTTATTCAAATAGAGCTGCTGAAAGTATAATAAATAATATTGATTTAGATCATAAAAACAATATTAATGATACCCCTATGTGGAGAGCAGAAGATTTGGATATTTTAATTGAACATGCCCCTTTGAGAACTGATTTGGANGCTCTTAGAGTTACTATGAGTTCAGATGTAGGAATTGTCAAAAGTCATTCGAGATTACAAAGGGCNAAAAGAAGGATANGNCATATTTCAGATGAAGTTGAAATGATTTGGAAAACCTGTAAGCCGACACAGGATTTAGTAGAATTACGAAATCTTATTGATGTTGCGAAATTGACGGTTAAGGCATCNATTTCCCGAGANAGGAATATTGGCCTGCATTACAATAAAGATTTAGAAATCTGAATAAAATTATTCTGACCAAGGGAATTTATATGACCAGATAATAAAATCGTTCAAAATGCATTGGATTCCTAGTGCGATAGCCCCCAACAACATATAACTAGAACTAGAAACATCATCTTGATAGGCAGAATAAGCAATTAAACCCAGCATTACATTNCCAACTGATGCTAAGAATAATAATCCAATGACTAAAAATGGAGTCCATNANTAATCATTCTCAATATGAAAAATTGTACTTTCAATCCAAAGGGCAGAGGGTATCAAAATTAAGAGGAAGGAGAATAATAATCTAGAATTTCCTTTACCATCAGACTCCCCCCATGGCCATCTAAATGATTCAACAGTTAGTGTGTCGAGGTGGTAGAATACTGTCCACCAATAAATAATATAACCTAAAGCGGCAATAAACATGAAGGGTACGATATATCTCTGCCATGNAACTGGTATTCCTCCCCANAGTCCAGAGGGNTTTTGAGAGTGTGAAANACCATATACGTAAGATGCTAGAACTATAGGNCCTAATATGAATGTAATTATCTTAACGAACTCTCTTGTAATCTCCATANAAATATCCACNATGACATTACTCATAATACTCTGCATTAAATAATGGCACAAAAATCAGATTCCTGATAATTTTTGCATTCGTACATACCATGGTTGAACCAAATCGTGACTCTCTAATATATCAAAACCATAAAGCCCTTGCATTGATCTTAGTATGCCATAATTAGCAAAGTCTGCACCGTTTGGCAAGTCTCCTCCAAAAAATTCTCCTTCAAATCCTTTAGCCATATTATCTAATTGTAATTTTAGATTATCTCGTGGCTTTAGTGGAAATTTTTTTGCCCGACTCCGTCCAACAAAAAACATTATTATTGCACCTAACCACTTATTTATTATACGACTTGTGAATGAGAAATTATCAACCTTAGTAACATAATCAAGTGCTTTAAGAGAAGTGAAATATGAAGAATATATTACNGCAACTATGGATTTTCCCAGTATGGAATTAGAGAAATCCATCCATTCATCTTGTTTTTCATCCATCCCATGTCTGGGAAATTTATTATCTCCCCTCTCATCTATGTAATGCAAAATGAAGTTGGAATCNTTTACTTGAGTTCCATCAGAATCAATAAAAACAGGAACCTTCTTCCAATTAGACCATTGTAATTCAGTATGTTTCATAGGATTTACTTCAACTTTTGAATATTTTATTCCTCTTGAACCAAGCAATGCTTTGACCTTGAAACAAAATGGGCATGTTTCATAACAATATAGTGTGGGTAAATTATCTACTAATTTATCCGGTACTTTGACCTCCTGTATTCCTGAAGTTGGTTCGTTCGTAATTGAATCTGCCATAATATTGGGAAGTATCAATACTTAGTGAAATATTCGGTTAAAAAATCTGAAAAAAAAGATTATTTTATGGTATATTTAATTCCCATTTCTTAGATAATTTTTCATCGGAAGAGATAATCATATCCATCCTTTCGTTTAATGCAGGAGTTTTGATTCCCATCATTGAAGCGTATAATTTAGACTCTCTAATTTCATCTGGTATGCAAATTTTCCCAGAAGTTGATTCGAAATCTATTGCGCGATCTAAGTCTAATGCATGGCGATTTAGATTATTCAATAAACTATTTGATAGTCTAGTTATTGTAGCAAATAAAAACAGAATTATTAGAAAAACGGCAATAGTTCCCAATGCTGTATCTCCTAAAGCATCCATAACAAGTATACCCAAGAGAAATACAATTGGAGCGGTAAAAGTAAATAGGAATCGATTTTCAGTTATTGGTTTTTTATTTTTCATTCTCTTTATTATTTCCCATCTAGAATCTAATTTGTCCCTAGGGTTAAAAATTTCACTACTTTCCATCTTTGCAGCTTTTTCAACCATCTGTCTTACTGATTGCATACGTAATAGTTGTTGGTTAGCAGGAGCATCCATTTCTTCACCGAATAATTCATCAAGTTTTATTGCACAATCTTCATAATAACCCATTCTAGCTAATATTCCTATCTGTTCAACTAGAGGAGTTACTTGATAGGGTTCGTTTTTTCTACGATTCTCCCACCATTCTAAACCATGCTCCAACATGCCAAGATGATCTATAAGGAGAGCCCCTCCTAATTCCCATGCAAGATCATTATCGGGATCATACTGGATAACTTTCTTTAATGCAGCCATCGCCTTTGAACATTGTTTCAAATCAGGCATTAATGGTTTACCTCTGGTTAAAGGAGGGAGATTAAGTCGAGCTATTGCCATCCACGCATCAGCATGTTTTTCATCCATTTCCACAACAGATTTAGCCTGTAATAATGCATTTTCTCTGTCTCCTTTTTCCTCTAAATCCAAAACATCTAACCAAACCATCTCAGGACTCTTGGTCATATTTCATCGGAGACACTCCTCAGAGAAGAAGGCTGGGGTCATTAACGATTCGAATGACGTCTAGGATTCGATTTTTTTGACTTTTTTGGAGACCAATTCGCCCTTGGATTTCTAGAACGTGGTCTTTTTTTCGTCGTTTTTGAGCCAACTCCTTGCCTAGGTTTCCTAGTATCACAACTGGAGCGATTGCATATTTCTTTACTTGCATAATTATGATTTTTGCATTTTGGACATATCCAGTCACCGGGCCTTATTTTTGTATCACTAGTATGTTTATCATTATTTTTCTTATTACCATTACGATTAATATTTCGCCCTTTATTCTTTTTGGATTTTGGAGTTCTATCTCTTGGGGCAATTTCTATACTAGCGCCTATTGCACTTTTACCACTAACTCCTCTAGACAATGGAAAGATGTGAATCATAGGATTTTTAACATTGCCAATTACACTTTGTACTCTACCAATATTTTTTCCACCTCGGATTCTTATATTTGTACCAAGACTAGGGGGTTTACCTTCGAATGATGCTAAAATACCACCTTCATGAGAGGTTTTAGAGACTGTCCCCGAGAAACTCATAATTTAATCGCGACGTGTTGTGTACATGAGAGCACCGGCTATAGAAATAAATATCAAATATAAATTAACAAAGGGAATTGATCTTTCGCCATTAGAATCTTGAGGAATTGGTTGTATTAATTCTTCAACATATAAATGACTGTTATTTACTTCAAATAATATTGATTCGCATACTCCCGATTCATCACAGCCCTCTAGTTTAATCTCATATTCACCTTCTGGCCATAAATTAAAGTTTATTTTCGGTATATCCCAAGTATTTCCCGATGGAACTATTGTACCCATCAAAGAATCATCAATAGAAAAAGAAAAGGAGACTTCCTCTCCATCAGGATCACTAAATTGGCCTCTAGCCGACCATTGAGAAGGTTCAGAAGTTGANAAGCCCATTGATGATGCNATGATGNATGGAGGGGAGCTTTCTTTANTTATTCCTAAATCATAAATACTCATCAATTGATAAATATTTTCTCCATCAACCATCATTTTTACTTTTACATCNCCTGGAGTTAATCCANCTGAAGAAATATTGACATATTTTGAAGATTCAACTAAAAATTCTGAANATATTNGCTCNCCNTCTTGATACAAAGATATTGATATTGACAAAGGAGGCCAATTATCAGATACTTGGATGTATATTGGGTGAGGATTTTGAAGTGATTGAGAAGTAGTAGACAATGAAATTGGCATACCAATATACCATGTCCTATTGCCTGATGTTTGTCCTGATGGATCTCTTGCTTCACAAGTGATTTCTTGTAAATATTCAATATTTGCATACAAAGAACCATCAATACTTTGTCTGATATTCGAATTCAAATCACCAAAACAAGAAATATCAAGGTTTGAAACTCCTAATTCATCACTAAACCATGTTAAAATTTGTTGCCAATCTGCCCACATTATGTCTCCTGTTTCAGATAAGGGAAACCAAGTTCCATCAATAGGTGCATCTTCAGTCCATACGGGAGGATTATCAATTGGNACAGGAAGAGTAGTGAAATCGGCAAAAATATCTTCACCACTAGGCCAATTAATTTTATCTGAATTTGGAAATATAGTATAACTCAAAATATCATTATTTGAGTCTAAAGAATAATTAGAAGATTGATCGCCAATACAACTACCTCTCAGAGGAGTTACATAATTATCTNCTGAATCTACATCTAGACCTACATACCTGCCTTCACACTCTTCCCACATATCTAATCTTAAATCNTTATTTAGAGGGAAAGTAAAAGTCAATTCAGCATTGCTCATATTTGATGCATTCAGTGCTATGGTAAATGATTCTGGATCNCTAATTCCNGATAATTCCAAAGTGGAATTCAAGTATAAAACAAATCTACATTCATCCAATCCAAGAGAATTATCTATATCAGNATCACAATCTCTGTTTTCTGATGGAATAACAGGTATTTCATAACAAGGAGTATTTGGATTATAAGATTCACAGGTTCTAATTTCGGAATGTCTAGAAGGTACACCGTTCACTTCATTCACGATTATACTGTCTCCTTCCCAAGTTGTATTTTTCCAGTCAACACCTACTCCTCCTCTGTGAGCTGGNCCGTCTCTAATTCCAATTCTAGTTATTGTGTGCTCTATACAATTAGCAGCAATTGACATCACTGCATCTCTCTCATCAGTAGATAACCAACCATCTCCTCCACTTGGTATAAGTCCTTCCAAATAACTATCTAGTCTTTCCCTAACAACATCTGCCATTGACCAATTTATCCATGCTGTTGCAAATACTTCTGCAGATTGCCAGTCTTCATCAACTTGAAAATTAAATTCTGCCTTAGTATATTCAAATATATCTTCAAAAGTTATCTGACTACATCGCTCTTCGAAGCTAGCTTCACTACCTCCTCCTCCAAATTGCTCCATCCGAATTAATTTATTTTCTAAATTAGAATCATTAGATAGAAGCGGCATGAAACTGATAAGAATAAAAATAAAACAAATGCAGANCACTGACAGAGTTGAGTTTTCTCTTCGCACAGTCTTAACAAGAATCAATAGGTCATTACTATATCGTACAAATGTTTACTNTTAAGTTAGGTATTTGCACTAANTTTAGGNCATCCTAAATTTGATATACTNNCCTANGNTGCGAAAGTTTAGGNCGTCCTAAAAATGTCCNATAGGAGAATGTAAAAATGCTAAAAAATACTAAAAATAAGACTATAACGATAATGGCCGTACTTCTTTTTGCTACGTCTGCTTTTGCAGGATGTACTGGAGATGATGGCCCAGAATTAGATTCTGAAGATGGCGGATATACATATGTCACAAATGTCGATGTTTATCGATTAATGACTGAAGATGTTTGCGAAATAAAAGATCTTGCAGAGGAACATGATTGGGCTGCAATAAAAGATATTTATCAAAATGGTAAGAATGTTGAAAAAAGTGATGGATCAATGAAAACAATAGAACAACATGCCTCTGCATCAGGAAAGAAACATGGATTGTCGGAATATTATGGNGTTGATGCNCCATTAGATGATTATATTATGGCCGCCATAGATGGTACAGGTATGTTTGCTGGTGCTTCNGACAGTGTTAGNGAACAAGCTGTAGAAAAAGGAGTTCAAAATCAATATTTAGTTGCNTATGCNATCCATGAATGGAATGCTGCAATAGTAAAAGCAGAAGCAGGAAACTTTGGAGCAGATGATGCACAACATGCTTGGGATGAAGGATGGGGATTGTATCATGGAACTGATGAATCCGTGTCATGTTCAGCTTATGCCACAGGAGATAANAGAGCAGGAAACTTTGGTACTGCTAATTCAGATGGTACAGCACAAGCGAATGCTGCAATACTAGAAGCACAGCTTGAAGNATTGGCAGCTCTTCANGCAGAAGATTTGTCTGGAGCAACAGCTGCAAGAGACAAAATAGTAAAGAATTTAGTAATAATATACTCGCAAGCAACAATTCGCTATGCACACAAGATGAATACTGACGANACAGTAGAAGCGGCGCAGACTCATCAATCTGAAGGTTATTCNTTNTGGAGANTTATTGAGTCAACTATCGCTGGAAGCAACCCTACGCCAGGTAATGATTGTTACAATGGAGTGACCATGACAGTTAGTTCTTCATTATCTGACGAATGTTCAGGTTATATGTACGTAACAGATTACGATATGGGAGATGGATCAGATATATGCTACAATATGGAGTTACACCAGGTTTCCGCAGATGATTCAGAAACAAAATGTGATTCATATATGTTTTTGCCAAACTATGGCGCCACCATCTACACAGGAGCTTACAACACAGTAAGTCACACAATGAATAATACTTGGAATCAAACAGTCACCGAGGGGTGGAATTATTATGAGGATTTTGATATGGGTGGCGACACTCTATTCACTGGATGCTACAACATGATTTCACATGAAATTTCTAGTGACGATAATGCAACATGTTCAGGTTACATATACGTAACAGATTATAACATGAACGATGGAGTAGATACTTGCTACAATAGTGCCACTCATGCCAGTTCNGAAGTAAGTCAGGCAGTATGCGAAGCATATGACTGGTATGTTAATTATGGAGCAACAATATTTACAGGATGTTACAATACTGTAACTCATAGCACAAGTGCTGAAATGAGTGAAGNAGAATGTAATGCTTTTTCTNACTTACCAGGCTTTGGAACTGCAGGAATCAACGGAATATATGACTTCTCTAACGTACCAGTGGCTGGGACTGATTATCAGGCAGCAGTTCGTGNGCATCTTCAACCAGCTTGGGATATGCTAGGAATAACTTCTGAAGATATTGGGATCCTCCAGTGAACAATATCTGATTGAGAAATATAAACAGACTTTACGGCAACGAAAGGCGTTAGATATCTGCACCACAGTTATCAAGGCGTCATCATAGTTATGAATTTAGAATACACACTCAATTTAAGCGNCTTTCGTTGACCAAGAAGTAACATAATACTGTAAAGAAAAAAACTCATATTGAAAAACCATGCAGAGTACGCATTATACAGATANTAGTAATTTCCAATAAAGGAGATATAATATGAAGAAGTTAATTACACTATTCATTAGCGTTATCCTCTTAACAACTATCTTTTCTGGATGTTTAGGAAATGAAAACGAGGAAAGAACCTTGGGGAAATTAATAATTGCTTATGAAATAAAAGAAAGTTCTCAAGAAATTGATAGTAATCCCGAAATGTTGGCAAATTATCTCACTGAAAAGCTGAATTATGATGTTAGCATATTTAGTGTCGATTCAGAAGGAGCAATGATAGAGGCATTGAGATTTGGAAATGCAGATATTGCAATAATGGATGCTGGATCAGCATGGATAGGTTGGCAACAATACGACTTAGGAGTCATGGCTGCTGATCTGAATGTAGATTACAGNACATACTACAACTCAAATGCTTGGGTTCGTTCTGATAGTGATGTTGCGAAGGCTTTTCTAGATGATGATCCGTATTCAGATCCATTTGCACTTCTTTCAGGGAAGACATCATGCCATACTGGATGGTTAAATTCGGTGGGCATGTTACTGCCGATGGGATTCTTAATTGGGCATGGTTATGCAAATGTCATAGGAGATCCAAATGATGTAGAAACAATAAGAAATACTATCTATGGATTTTTTGATGCCAATTCAACTATACCTGAGATAGGAACTCCTTACTATGGNCATTCAGGTGCTTTGAGGTGTCTTTCAGAAGAAATTGGTGATGTAGCATTCATTGAAGAGAATACAGTTGAAATATTGTGTAATAACGACCNAGAAGAAGAAAATNAATTTTGGTGCTTGGAAAAAGAAGAATATATTGGATTGCCTGCCTTTGGACAATCTCCTAGTAATTCAGTAGTTTATAATCCATCATTATTAGATTATAATCTAACTAATGATATCACAGAAGTACTTGTTAATATGAAAAATGATCCTATTGCTTTCAACATACTCAGTGATATACTAAATACTCCAGGCTTTGAAGCAGTCAATACTACTTCACATTTAGGTAGTTATTCGAAATTGATTTCTAATATACCTGGAATTTCATCATATTATAATGACAAATATACATTAAATAGCACTCTTTCTTCTTCAATGGAGAAGGTTATAATTGCTATTAAAAATGATACAGACAGCGATATCAATTCGCAAATAATTTCAGATTATTTACATAGTATTTTAGGTGTTGAAGTTATTACACATGAGATAAATTCTGAAGGTGAGATTATTGAATCATTAAAACTTGGCACCATAGATTTAGCAATTTTGGATAGTCCTAGTGCTGCATGGATTGCTTGGAAAGAGTTGGAATTAGTTGCTATGGCCGCAATGCAAGGAATGGATGAGCGTACACATTACAATACTGCTGCTTACGTGAAAATGGACAGTAACATAGCATCTGCATATCTGGATGATGATCTTGATACAAATCCTTATTCCCTATTGGAAGGAAAGATTTCCTGTCACTCAGAGAAGATGAGTTTAGCAGGGATGGTTTTACCCGTTGGATATTTGATTGACGAGGAGTACATAAAAAATATCAACAATTCCAAAAANATTGAAGATTTGAATGATATAATATTAAACTTCTTTGATACAAATTCTTCAATTCCAGAGAAGGNTGAATCCTATTATGGTAATTTAGGTGCTTTAAAGTGNCTTTCTGATNATTTTGGAGATATTGCGTTTGTTGAAGNGGGTTACTTAGAGTCTTATTGTGAAAANGAAGATGAAGNAGATAATTTAGATTGGTGTCTTAATTCTAGTGAATATGTTGCCCTTCCATTTGATATTAAAATCCCTACAAGTACTGTAATTTATAATCCTGAAAACTTAGATGTACAAAGTAGAACTGCAATACTAAATGCTTTCATGTCNCTTAATTTTGAAATGTATTTGGAAAATTATTCTTTTTCAGGTAAAACGCACACAGGGTGTTATGACATTTCCATTCATGTTATTGATGAAGAGTCCGAAAAGGAAGCTTGTGGTTCTGAAATTTTAAAAAATATGTTTAATTCCTCTGGTGTTGTAAGAGTTACTTCTCAGGAACATCTTAGTCATTTCTCTAATTTGGTCAGTAATATTCCCGGAATAAGTGAATATTANATAGAATATTTTAAGATTTTCGAAGAAGAAACATAGAATAAAAACCCGACAATACCAAATAAGAGTTTAGGTTCGCCTAAACTTTCTACTAACCNAGGTGGTTGTTACATGAAAGATAGCATTACGGNAACTCAAGTTAATGAAAAACCGATAGTGAAATTAATTGATGTAGAAATAGGGTATAGAAATAATGAAACATTAGTAAAAATTCCAAATCTGGAAATATTTCCAGGAGAGATTGTAGCTATAGCTGGACCATCTGGTGTGGGNAAAACTACATTATTAAGAACAATTGCAGGATTAGTNAAATCTATTTCTGGAAAAGTAGAAGTTTGTGGAAAGGTGATTCCCCATAGGCCTAAAAGAGGAAGGTTGGGATATATCCCCCAAAGGTTAGGACTAGTTCGTCATGCAAGTGTGATGCATAATGTGATGCTAGGTGCCAATGCTGGTCAGAAAAAAGAAGTTGTTCATAAAAATAAATATATCCAGATGATTAATAATTCCATGTTATCATTAATTCCCTCTGGGGAAGCGAAGAATAAGTCGATAGATGCGATCNAAAAAATGGGTTTAACTGATAAAATNAGAGAACCTATTCGAAAATTATCAGGAGGGCAGCAAAGAAGAGTAGCAACAGCAAGGACATTGGCGCAAGAGCCGGATTTGATNCTCGCAGATGANTTTCTTAGTGAATTAGATGAGGAAACTATGGAGNCGGTATTNAGNGGCGTTGTAGAATATATCAGAAATAATAATGCTGCATTGNTTNTCATAGAGCATGANGTATCNAGAGCTAAGTCTATGGCAGATAGGTTGTTAGTGATTGATGANGGTAGACTGAATCCGTTCATTACTGAAGTTACTATGTTAGAGGTGNAAGAATGGTTACGCTGAAATCTAAAGTAATTTCNATTTGTTTTATTTTGATANTATTTTCTTTCTCAATATTGAATGGNATGGTAGATGATTGGGGAAGGTTGTCGGGTGGTTTCTCGAANTTATTCATTTTCTTCAGTGAATCTTTATGGCCNCCTANCTGGAGTGTTATTGAACCTCAAGTNTATCCGGTATGTACGACNTATCCATTGTTTGATTTTACTTGTTCTACTGCTTGGATTGGAATGAGTGAGACTATCAAAATAGCTTTTGTCTCAACAATTTTTGGCTCAATTATTTCTTTACCAATTTCAATCCTAGCTTCAAGGAATCTGAGTTCTCTGGGAGTCTCATATTTCGCAAGAATTTTATTAGCTGCTGCACGTAGTTTACCAAGTATAATTTGGGCTATATTTTTTGTTATCCTAGTTGGTTTTGGGCCTCTTTCTGGAGTTCTGGCAATGACAATNTATACTGTTGGATATCTAGGTAAACTTCAATATGAATCGATAGAAGGAATGAATAGTATCCCACTTGAATCGGCAAGATCGATGGGGCTTTCAAAAATAGAAATTGCTACAGGAGTAGTGATACCAGAGATGGCAAATAATTTGATTTCTCAGATGATTTTCATGTTTGAGTATAATGTTAGGCATGGAACTGTGATTGGAATTGTAGGTGCCGGTGGGATTGGTTATTACATCAACTTATATCTCAAATTTCTTCAATATGATAAAGTTATTTCATACCTAATAATTATATTCATAGTAGTACTGATAATTGATTTCTTATCAATTAGTGCTAGGTCTTATTTCAATGAAGAAGGAGATATATCTAAACCCTCATGGTGGGNTGTATTGCCANNNTCATTTTTGAAGAANCCGNAATGATCAAATATCAGAGGCGATTATTCTTATTGATCCATCTTTATATGAAATCTGTATATTGTCTTTTACTTTGATNGTTAATGCAGACAATGCCTCATATACTTCTTTTTCTGTTACTTTAAATGCTTCAGCGGCACGCTTAGTTGACCATGGTACTTCAACAAAATTAGATGATGAGAGCCACTTTAATAGACGTTTTTCAAAATCAGTTAGATCTGAAGCAGGCATTTTCTTAACTCCTGTATGACTCAACCATTTTTCTTACTGCATCCTCTACTTCTAATTCTCCTTCTAGTAATGACCACAGAGCNGACAGGAAAGGAGTTGGGACATCTATCTTTTTTGAATAATCTAGGAATGATTTGGTAGCACGGACGCCTTCTGCAACCATGTGCATTTCTGACAATGCANTNTCTAGACTCATTCCTGAAGCTAATTTCTCCCCCAATGAACGNTTACGNCTACGAGGACTGGTAGCAGTCACGTACAGATCACCAATTCCTGCTGGACCAAAAGCTGTACTTTCATCTGCCCCCATTTTTTCAAGAAGATATATGCCTTCACTATAACCTGCAAGTACTAAAGCCGCTTTCAGATTATCTCCTCCTATACTATCTCTCAGTCCATCAACCAAACCACATGCTAATGCAACAGTATTTTTGTATGCGCCCCATAATTCGGCTCCGATTGGATCTATAGCCGGAGTGAGGACCAATGTCCCTGTCGATAATCTCTCTGAAATGCGTTCTGCAACAGATTTGTCATGGCAAGCGACTAAAGCATTAGTAAGGACNCCCCGGGCTACTTCAGGAGCTATTGTTGGGCCTGTCATTACAACTACTGAGTTACTTTTTCCGGCAATAGATAATTTCTTTTCTAAGACTTCTGAAATTAATTCAGAATCTTCATTTTCTGGAGCCAGTCCCTTGGCTAAATCTACAATTACATGAGAAGGNCGTAATTTTTCTACCATTTCATCAAAAACNGAAATTATTACAGAACTAGGAAGAGCCATAATAATTAATTCGCAGTCTTCTAAAATATCATTAATTTCCATAGTTGGGTNTAAACCAGATAAATCATGACCTGGNAGATATTTATGATTCATACTTTCTTCCATTAATGACTTATACACATCATGTTCAATTGTCCAGCCAGATACATTATGTCCATCATCTAACCATATCTTGGCGAGAGCAGANCCCCAATTACCCAATCCCANTACACCTATTCGGGCCATATTAGTCATATCGATGGCGTAAACTCAACGTTATCATACTATGGGAAATGAACATGTAAAGCGTTGCCTTCTTGACTATTGAACGCTCGCGCATAAAACAAGCAGGGGTACCCGAGTGGTCAAAGGGGCTGGGTTTAGGTCCCAGTGCGTAGTGCTTCGCAGGTTCAAATCCTGTCCCCTGCACNATTAATTATTCTAATCTTATCCTCTTGGAACGGAATTTGGCTAATTTTGACTTCTGCCAATTTATT